>DAOPXQ010000355.1:0-2334 GCA_035352395.1 Treponemataceae bacterium
CGTACACGAGCTGGTGGGTGTCGCCGGTCGAGTACGAGAAGTAGTAGGTGCCGTTATACTTGTGCATCCAAGGATCCTCGAAATAGCGGCGACCGCGGTCTCCCGCGAGCAACGGCCGTCCGGCCGGATCGACGATAATAAGGTTGCGCGGCTCCTCGGCGAATTCGAGCATATCGGGGGCCATTTTCGCGATCTTCGGGGTAACGGCGGGTTTGTCCGCCGGGGGCTCGCCGCCGTTCGGGTCAAAGGTGCCGGTCTTCCACTTGTCGAGCTGACCGCCCCAGATTCCGCCGTACGTCAGGTAGTACTCACCGTCGTCATCGGCGAAGATGCACGGATCGATGCTGAGGCTTCCCTTGATCGGTTCCTTCTGCGCGACGAAGGGCCCCGCGGGGTTCTTGGAGGTCGCGACGCCGATGCGGAAAATCCCCTGCTTGTCGCGCGCGGGGAAATAGAAGTAGTAGGTCCCTTTTTTCTCGGCGCAGTCGGGCGCCCACATCTGCTTGGATGCCCAGGGCACGTTATCGATATGGAGGACGCAACCGCAATCCTTGGGGAGGGTTTCGGTATTGGCCATCTCGTAGACATGATAGTCGACCATCGCGTATTGGTCCCCGTTATCGTTGTCTTCCAACTCGAGGTCCAGGTCGTGCGACGGATAGATATAGATCTTTCCGTTAAAGGAATGGGCCGACGGGTCAGCGGAAAACATGTGCGTAATGAGCGGTTTCTTCTCGAGCATTCAAAATCCTCCTGATATGTTGGTAGAACGCGTAAACTAATTAATTGAGCACGTCACATTAACAACTTACCAAAATGGGCCCATAGTTTCAAGGTTGACGAGCGTCGCATACCTATCCAATTTTTAAATGAATGGAATCATCAGCTCGTCGTCGCACTGATTGGCAAGACCGATAAGCCGATTTCTCGCGTCGAGTAGCGCGCCCGTCGAAAGCTCCGATCTTTTTCGCGCGCCCCGCATCGCCTCAAACTCCGTCCTAAGGTCGCCCTGCCGCCCATGGCTCAATCCGCGCATGACGATCGCGTCGAGTCCCGGCATCGAGAGAGCGGCCATCGCGAGCGTCCGATCGTCGATCTTCATAAGGAGTTCCGCCAAGACCTTTGGCTTAAGCGCCTTTAGCGCGTCCATCGCGCCCGCGACTCGCGAATCGTCCGCGAGCGCCCGCTCGTCCTCGGCCTCTATCGGGGCGAGCACTTCCTCGCGCAATATGTCCATGGCCTTTCGCGAGAGAAGGATTTTGCCCGAGGCGCCGGCGCGGGCAAGTTCGACCGTCGCGTCGCGGTTCGACCCCGCGAACGCGGCCGCGTTTATTCGGCGGTGGGAACACCCCGTCTCCAGGTGATACAGCCATTCCTTCCGCTGGGCCTCGGAAAGATACCGCTCGACGTCCGAGCGCGACATCGGGAACGCGGCCTTAAGCCGGTACTCGGTCTCGCCTTCCGCGTTCTGCCTCGGCTCATGGTAAAAGAAAAGAAGCGGCAGGTTCGCGAGCTCGTAGCGAGGAACGAGAAAGTTCTGCACGATCACCGACTTGTCCGCGTCGTCCATAAGCGAGAGAAGTCCGAACAAGGTCGGTCCCTCGAACGGAACCGGCCCCGGGGGATTCCCGAGGAAGGACCTCCGATAGCTCGCCTTCATCCTGATGAAAAGACGATCGTTCGCGCGAAACAGTTCGATCGCACATAGGGGAGGTGTCTGCTCGCCGGCGTCACTCTCAAGCGGCGCGACGTTCGCCATCCTCAAGAACAGGCCGACCATCTTTTGGGGAAACTCGACGGCGAAGGGAAACCGCAGTCCCTCGCCGCGGATCTCGGATAACAGAAACGCGGAATCCGCGGCTTGCGACGCGGGAACAGCGGAACTTTGGCGCGCGACGATCGATGGGCTTTCGATCGGTTTTTTCCAGCTGCCCCAGAACGCGAGCGCGTCCTTGAACGAACCGGCGGCCACGGCCTTCGCGAGAGCCTCGGCGCGCGCGCCTAAAGCGGACGGAAGATCGACGTAGTACCGAACCGAAAGAGATTGGCCCGCGAATGACCAACTCGCGTCAAAGCCGAATCTTAGCGAATCGCCGGGCTCGGGAACCGCGGGGGCGACGGCCACGGGTACGGCGGCGAAATGAAACTGAGCGACGTTCAACCGCGGCGGCATGAAAAGCCGGGCGACGATGAACTCCGCGGCATGCTCGACGGCCATCGCGGCGGGCATGGAGGGGCGCGCTTCGGCGGCGGTTAAAACGCCTGCGGGGGACGCGAAATCCGCGCCGCCCGCGAGATATTCCTCGATCGATTTTAGCGAAGTCTTCCGCAGAA
>DAOPXQ010000356.1:0-2306 GCA_035352395.1 Treponemataceae bacterium
GTTATTCCCTCCGCGCTGAGGCAGTTTGACGATAAAGGTACTGCCATGACCTAGCTTGCTTTCAACGGTAACCGTGCCGCCATGCACGGCCACGACTCTCCTAACTAGGTTCAAGCCGATTCCGCTCCCGGGCACTTGCCCCGACATTGCGCGCTTTCCGCGGACGAACGGATCGAATATGAACCGTTGCTCTTTCCGGGAGATTCCGGGCCCATGGTCCTGGACCTTGATGACCGCGTATCTCCGCGAGGGGCCCCGTCCAAACCCCTCTTCTACTAGTATATGTAAAAACTTGCCGTCTTGCGCGTGTCGGAGAGCGTTTTCCGCAAGATTCCTGATTACGGACTCAAGCGCCACCGGATCGCCGGCGACGAAGATCGGTTTATCCGGGAGGTTCACCTCGACGGTTATCCCTTTGTCGGCGCATTCCTGTTCAGTCAGCGCGAGGGCTCTCTTGATGATTTCGGCTATATCGCACGGGACGGGCTTCATGCGGCTCTGCGTCCCGGTATTCGAGTACAGAAGGAAATGCTCGATGGATGCCGACAGCCGCGATGCTTCCTTGCCTATCGCGTCGCCGTATTGCTCGATTCTCTCTTCGTCCCGAACGAGACCGTCGGAGAGGTTTTGCGCGGCCGAGACGATAACCGCCAACGGGGTCTTAAGCTCGTGCGTAACGGTCGCGATGAACTCTTGCTGCTTGGTCGCGATCTGTTCCGTCTTGCAGGACGCCTTTGCGAGAATTACCATGGCGATGGCGAGAAGCGCGACGATACTGAAACTGAAAAGGGCGTTTTGCGCCGTCGAGTGCCTCGTCATGTCGGCCAGGGATTCCTGTCGGTTGATAATCTGGATCTCAAGATAGGGGAACAAAGTCTCCTTCATGATCGCTGGGGGGTCCCGCTTTACCACGCGTTTAATTTCGCGGTCGCGAATCGGCGGTGATGCGGGATTATGCAGAAGCGTCATCTGGCAATCGGGTTTATCGAACGCGTAAGGGTCAATATCTCCCTCGGACACGAATAAAACCGATTTGTCCCTGGTATTGACGATGCGATACGCGTATTGGTCCTGGGACTTAAGGGATTCGCGAGCGACCGCCGGGATAAGCTGGGAGAACAGGACCTTCTTGTCGAAGACGCATATTATGGCGTATTTACTCGTTCGTCTGGGATCGGGGGGAAACCACAGCGTTAAGGTGTCCTGGTCCTCAAGGAAAGGGATCGGCATGCAATTTCCTGGGATTTCGGTCCCCGCCACTTTGTGTAATCCCTCGCTATCTATTCGATAAGTCGTATTATCCTTTTCGTTCGATAGATAGGCTGACCGAAGGATCTCCGGGATCCTGGCGTATTTTTCCCATCCGTTAAACTGGCGGGGACATGAGGATTGTTGGGCGTTCGCGTCGTCAAGGCCTATCGCGAGCATTGCCGGTAACACGAGAATCTCTTCCATGAACTCGTTCGAGATTCTGGACGCGTTCATTGTCATGCTCGATTGCACGCGCTTTTGCTCCCGTAGCGTCAGAACCTGCAACCAGTGGAATTGGTTAATGGCGAGGATTGCGAGGAGCGGCAGGGTAAGCCCAATGATAAGCCAAGATGAAATGAAGAGCTTTCGTTTCACGGGGCTGATTCTACACTGTTTTTAGCCAATGATTGTCTTCTTCAATCGGGGCAGTGGGCGCTTTTTACATATCTGTAACATAATCTCGATTGGCCCATTACGGGGCGTTCTGGCCGTCCTGCCATTTATTGAGAAGCCAGATGACGTTTTGGTCGATCAACTTTAAGGGCTGTCCGCAGCGCGCGCAGCGGAATCGGCCGTCGTCGCCGAGGTTTTTCTTGGCGCAGCCGATGCAATAGTGAACCTGGCACGCGGGGCAGGTTCCCGCGGGAACCTCGTCCGGCGGTTCCGCGGTAAGGTGCAGAGATCCCTGCGGCGGTATGTCTTTCGGGACGCGCCATTCGCGGCCGCATACGGAGCAGGAAATGCCGTTCGTGCCGCTTTCCTCAAGCTGTCTGTCGTATTCCGCGAGTTTCGCGGGATCGGCGGTCGGCCTAAGGCGATCGAGAATCATCGCCGCCTTTTCCCGTTTATTCACCGTCCGGTAAACTTCCGCGAGGTCGAACAGAAGGTCTTCGTCCTGCCCGAATTCCTCAATACCCTGCTGTAGCGCTATCTCGGCGCGCGCGAACTCGCCCTTGCGTCCCGCGAGAAACGCGATGAGCCGGTAGATTCGAGTCGACGGCGCGATCCCGATGGCGCGGCCCAATAGGTCGTCCGCCTCGTTGATCAGGTCGAGC
>DAOPXQ010000357.1:0-2277 GCA_035352395.1 Treponemataceae bacterium
AGCCAAATAAACAAAAACCGATAACGATAGTGATGATATTGTTCACGCGCTACCCCTCTATTTGCTAGTCTTTCCTTTTATATCGAAAATCGCAGCGGGGGCCGTTCTCGGCGAGGGTGGTCGTTCGCGTAAGGCCCTCGTCGAACGCGTCGCTATAAATAAAGTCCAGCGAACAGAGATAAGGAATGATATCGCTCGCGCCGTTAACCGTCAGGTATTTGACGATCCCGCATTCTGCGTGGTCAAACCCATAGTCAAACGCCGTGCCGTCTCCCTCGACGTAAAAGCTAACCCAGTTGCCAGCCCATTCCCTTTTTTGCGATTCCGCGCAATTGTCGCACTGCTCGCGTTTGTATTTCTCCGTGAAAAACTTTCCGCCGACGATATGCCGCAGCCATTTCGGGTATCCCTCGATCTCTCTTTGAATCGAGCCCGTTATGATTTCCCCGATTTCTTGCGTCGTTCTGCCGTGCCGTTTCTGGACGCGATACAGGGCCAGCGCCATGGCCGCCTGCTCGATGTCCTCCGTCATGGGGTTTTTATCCCCGCCGATATAGGGGATCCCCGCGACCAGTCGCTGAAACTCCGCTTTCGTTTCTTCGACGATCCCGTCAATTGCCCCCGCCCCGTAATAGCGCGTAAGCGCTGGCTTGAATAGTTTCTGTTTCTTTTGCAGATCGTTCTGTAGGCGCGCCTCTTTATCGACGTAATACGAAACGCTCTTATCCTGCAAGTTCTTGCATCCGTTGCACCCGGCGCAAAACGACTTGCATGCCTGATTCTTCTTGAATAGCGTAACGACGGCCAACGCGCCGACGACGACCGTGACCGAAACCAACGGGATCATCATTTTCTTTCTGTACATTAACGCCTCGCCAATAGCCTCTTTATCAGGATTCGCGGCTCGACCGGATTCTCCTCAAGCGCATGAAACACGATTTCGCAACCCACTCTCTTGCATTCCGCTTGCGACGTCCATTTTTTATTATCGATTACTCGGATTTCTTGGTTGCTTGCGGGATAGTAAAGGGATAACGTCGCGCTATTCGCGTCTGGGTCGCGCAGCTTGATGGCATCCTCATCCGATAGTACGATCCTATCGCCTCTCTCATTATAGAAGGCATTCCCTCTTCTTTTAAACTTCCCGCTTCTTGTGTAATAGACCGATCCATCGCAATGGCTACGCGCCATAAAAAAACCCTGCCCTAGTATCGCGAAATCATACGGGCCATTCGTCAATCTTACCGCGCCTTGAACGTCCATATAATCGGCTAACGATCCCGATATCGGGCGCGCGCCGAGGGAATCGAATGACATAAGGTCAATCATCGTATTCCTGAACGTATTGGACGGCAGGTCTTGCGCGAAAACCGAGCCATAGCGGGCAATGATTATGAAGAGGAAAAATATATATCTACGCTTGTTAATCAACACCATTAATCCCCGGATAGTACTATCAATTATCCATTTTTGAGATTTATTCAAGCGGAAAACCGCTCCGAAGCGTACTACAATCGACGCATGATGATGAAAATCGCATTGGGACTTATGCTCGTCGCGTTCATCGTGGCGGGGGACAACATGCCCGCTGACGCGAACACCCCGGATAAGTACGCCGAATTCGCCAGAGTCCAGTTCAACAAATCGTTTACGGGATGCAAGTTCGTACCCGTGATGTCCCGCCGGCAACCTTAAAGGCGTGTCCGAGGACTCATACCCCGCCGACGTCAAGGCCTTCTTCGCGAGCTTCAAGTTTAAGTGATAGGCGCTTAACCGCGCCTTCCCCCTTAAGCCGTCTTGAACGCCCCGACGATCTTTCCGGTCTGTATGATAGTCGCTCTCGTCTCTTCGGCGACCTCCGATACCTTCGCGCTTCCCTCGGAAACGTCGCGAAGCCCGGAGGTCATCTCGTCGATGTTGTTCTTTATCTCCAAGGCCGCCTGCTGAAGTCTGGACATCTCCTCGAGAACCATCCCGTTGCCGGCGCTCATCTCGCGGGAACCGGAGCGAACCTCAGCGGTAATATCGTTCATCGCCTTAAGCGATTCCATGATAAGCCGGATTCCCTCCTGCTGCTCGGTAGTCGTGCTCTTTATCAGGCTCACGAGTTGGTCCGTGGCGCCTATACGCTCGGCGACGCGGCCGAAGGAGGCGCCGGAGGATTTTGACGCCACGACGAGCTCGGCGATCGCGGAGCTCACGGCCGCGAGTTCCTTTTTGATCGTCGCGGTTTCCCTCGACGAGGTTTCCGCGAGCCTTCTGATCTCGTCCGCGACG
>DAOPXQ010000358.1:0-2273 GCA_035352395.1 Treponemataceae bacterium
CGCTCGTCGCCTTACTGTCAGCGTCCGTGCACGCGCAATCGGTCATGAACCCCTCAGACTCCGTGTATGAGGATATACGCGACTGGCAGACTAAAGGCCTCGTGGGTCTCCTTCCTCAACTAAGGCCCTATCCCGCTCAGCTCGTAAAGGACGTACTCGCTAAGGTGAGCGAATCCGGATCCGCCGTCGACGCGAATCGCGCGCGCTATCAGTCGGAGCGACTATTCGGCAAGCCGATCGTCATTGGCGTCAAAGCCGAGGGTACCATGCTCGCGGGAACGGGAGAATCCGCGAAACAGCTTGTCGGCGGTATATTCGCCGCCGGGCACATTGAGCCGATAGACCTTACGTCCATCGAATTCGACTTTAATATCCTCGCCTCCAATAAAAGCTTTTCCACCCTCATTGCGCCCGCGCACGAGAAAACCTCCTATGATCTCGTCGACGATCCGATGACGATTTCCTCGTCGATCCCTATTTTCGGTTACTTCCTGGGGAACGCTTCCGCCGCGTTCGGAACCTCGGAGGCCTATATCCAGGCGGGACTAAACCGCTCATCCTGGGGCGATTTCATCGATGACGGAATCGTCGTTTCCCCGGACGCCTTTCATATGGGCAATTTTACCGCGGCGCTCAATCGCGACACCTGGAATTACGGACTTTCGATGTTTTGCCTTTCCGCGACGACCAATGGCAATGGCGGCTTTTATCCCGAAAAGTTCCTCGTGCTCCATTCAATCACGGCGGCTCCCGCGCCCATTCTCGAGATTACGTTTTTCGAGAACATCGTCTATGGCAAGCGGATCGAGCCCCTGTACCTGGTTCCCGTCGTGCCGATGATGATCAGTCAGGGAATGGCGGGGTTCAACGAGGATAACCTCATGATGGGCCTTTCCCTCAAGGTTAAGCCGATCAAGGGACTCGCCTGGAGCACCGCCGTCATGATGGACGACATGAACCTTAACGAGTTCATCAAGCTTGACTTCAACACCCAAATCAAGCTCGCGGGCCAGACCGGCATCGTGTGGACCCCCGAAAGCGCGCTCGTTTCCTCGGTATCCCTCGACTACACCCTGGTGATGCCCTATATGTACACGCATTCGTCAAACGATACTGATAACACAATTAACCACCTTACTGTCGTGAATTACCAGAACTACACGAACCGCGGTTATGGGATCGGCTCCCAGCTCAACCCGAACTCGGACAGCATCGCCCTTAAGACTACGGTCCGTCCCTTCGACAGCCTTCAGCTAAAACTCGCCGCGTCGTTCATCCGCCACGCGAACGTCAACGAGTCCCTGCCGGACGATGTCGCTCAGAGGTACCTTGACGCCGCGAACGGTGATTATCATTCTGACGGCGGGATCAATAACTACCCAGAACTAGACGAGCAGTACATTAAGTTCGCTCGCGAGAATCTCCTGTTCCTGAGCCAGGAAACGATGGAGTACACGATCCGCGGTAGTATCGACGCGAGCTGGGAACTTCCCCGCGAGGTATGGGGTCAGATATCGCTGACCGCCGCCTGGACCTGCGAATACATCATCAATTACGGCGTGGATAGGGATATGTATCCCTCTAGCGTGACAACGCCCGCCGCGGCTAAACAGGCATGGAAAGATAATCTGAAAAACGTTATGAATAATTATGTATCGCTTGGATTGAAGTATTCTTGGTAAGCGGCCAAGGCCAAACGCCAAGAAAAGGGGATATTGATGGTAAAGGAACTTCTAGTCCTTTTTATCGTTTTTCTATCGGCCGCTGTTTCGGTCGCGACCGTTCTCTTCCTGACTAAGAAGTTTAACCTCTATGATAGCATAGACGAGCGGAAGATACATACCGGCAACGTTCCGCGCCTCGGCGGCGTTGGGATTTTCATCGGATTCCTTATAGGAGTTATCCTTTTTCAGAGTCTTTTCGACGCTTCGCTACTCGGAAACAACCTCTGGACCCTCGCGTGCGGAAGCGCCCTGATTTTCATCATGGGCGTATGGGACGACTTGAGCCCGTGGAAGGCACGGCTTAAGCTACTCGCGCAATGCGTCGCCGCGGTTCTAGTCCTGTGCGGCAATTTTACCTTTTCGCGCATCACGTTCGGGTATTTCGATTTCGTATGGGAGATGGAAATCTGGAAATACCCCCTCACCTTCGTGTGGATAATCGGCGTCACGAACGCCTTCAACCTGATAGACGGCCTCGACGGCCTAGCGGGGGGACTTGCGATACTTTCGTCCGCCGCGTACGCGATCTATTTCGCCAATTACGGCAAT
>DAOPXQ010000359.1:0-2264 GCA_035352395.1 Treponemataceae bacterium
GGTCGAAGGAACTCGTCTCGCTCGCCGACCTTACGCTGTACGTCGTCGACGGCGCCGAGGGGCTTACCCCGGACGACGAGCGATTCCTTTCGCGCGGGGACCTTTCGGCCCCGACGATTCTCGTATGGAACAAGGCCGATCGCGAGGGAACCCTGCCGCTTCCCGCCGCGGGGGGGGACCTGCGTTTCGATCGCGCGGTCGCGTTGAGCGCCAAGCGGGGCACCGGGCTCGACGGCCTGGTCGCCGCCTGCGCCGATCTCCTGCTCGGTGATCGAGGACGGGCGTCGGGCCGCCGCGAGACCGCGCCGGGTACGGAACGTCAGCGCGAGGCGATCGCGAACGCGATTACCGCCGCGAGCCATGCCGTCGAGGCCGCCCGCGAGGGTTTCCCGATGGACGCCGTCGCGCAGGACCTTGAGGAAACGATCTCGTTCCTCGGGGAGATAACCGGCGAGGTTACCTCCGCGGACATACTCGACGCGGTATTCTCCGGATTCTGCGTGGGAAAATAATTCAGAACTTGGAGAAAAACCCGCCCTTGCCGGCCTTAACCCAGCGCGCGGGGCCACGCTGAGCGGTAGGGGAAGCGACGAACGAGCAAAGCCAATCCTTGTCGCAGTCGCCCTCCAGCTTGACGAGCGAAACCTGCGCGGGCGAACGCTCGCATGAGGCCGCGATCTCCTCGGCAAGCCGCTCAAAGGCGCCTTCCGCGACGGACAACGCGACGTTTCTCCGATCGTTTTGGGAGAGTCGTTCCTCCTCGGACGGAACCTTCCTCTCCACGAGGGCGAACACGATCCTTCCCTTCCCCTCGCGCGTGAACCTCCCCGCAAACTCACCGGCAAGATGCGCGTATCCCGTGACGTAGGAATCCACGATGCCGGCGGAGACGGCCGCGGCGCGATCCGGCCTTGAACCCTCGACTACCGAGGGCAAGCGCGAAAAGGCGTGTAATCAAAAACGACGACGGCGCAGTCGACGCTGGATAGAAGATTGACGGCCGCGACGGGAACGGTGCGCGCGGACAAAAGGGATTGCCTGTTCCAGGGAATGACTTGAAGTCCCTCGGACACGGGGGATTCGGCCGAGACGGAGGAAAGTAGCGCCGCGCGATGCCCGCCCGACGTAAGGGCTGACGCGAGGCTTACCGCGACCGGAACGGACGCATCGGCGATCAATACGCTCAAACTCATGTCGGAAAGTATAGCGACAAAACCCGCTAGAGCACAAGCACGCACGATAGCGCGGCCTTTAGTTCCTCGATCGTGTAGGGTTTGGGGATCGAGCCCTTGAACCCATAATCCAGATAGTGCGGAAGGATCGGGTCATCGGAGTATCCCGACGAGACGAAGAGCACGGCTTTCGGGTCCAAGGCTAATATCCCCTTGGCGCAATCGCTTCCGGACATTCCCCCGGGAACGACGAGGTCCAGGATCGCGAAGCTGAACGGCTTACCGCCGCGGAGCGCGTCCTCGTATAAGTCTAACGCCTCCTTTCCGTCGACCGTCGCGACAACCTCAAGCCCGAGCGACTCGAGCATTCCCGTGGCGCTCTCGCGGACGAGCGAGTCGTCGTCCATAAGGAGAACCCGAGTGCCGCTCACCGGAAGCACGTCGAGCGGCTCATCCGCCGCGGCATGCGCGACGTCGGCGAGCAGGAGAATCGTAAACGTCGCGCCGCCGCCGGGAACGGACTCCACCGTCATGGCGCCGCAGTGATTCTGGATGACCGAGAACACGATCGAAAGCCCGAGACCGGTTCCTTTATCCTTCGTCGTGAAAAACGGGTCGAATATGTGCGCGATCACGGAAGCGGGAATTCCGGGACCCTGATCGTGAATGCGGATCTCGACGTACGGCGCGGCGGGGAGAGGCTTCAGGTCCAGCCCGACGGGACGGGATTTTTCGGGCACCTCGGAAAGGTCGCGGTTGCGGGCGCCGATCTCCACGATGCCGCTACGCTCCATGGCGTCCACGGCGTTGCCGACGATGTTCGAGATAACCTGCCCGATCTGTATCTTGTCCGCCTTAAGGGACCACACGTCGTCGTCGATATCGAAAAGGCAGGCGACCGACGAGTCGTTCGCCGCGAGCATCGCGGAGTCGACGATCAGCCGCTTCGTGTCGCAGACGCCGATCTTCGGCATGCCTGCTCCGCCTTCTCAAGCGGCGCGCGCGCCCCAGGGTCGACGGAGCGCATCTTCGCGAGGCCGACGTGACCGAGGATAACCGAGAGAATATTGTTGAAGTCGTGCGCGATCCCGC
>DAOPXQ010000360.1:0-2259 GCA_035352395.1 Treponemataceae bacterium
CCGAGGCGCGCTTGGCGGTGTAGAGGAAGCTCGTTCCGTGGAAGCCGTAGCGGCGAACCGCGTACTGCTCGTACCACTCGTAGGGAACGGCGTACATAAAGCTGGTGTCGGGCATGGTCTGGTGCCAAGCGGTATCCATGACGGCGCAGTGGGGAACGTTGGGGAGGACCTTCTGCGCGGCCTCGATGCCCATGATGTTCGCGGGGTTGTGGAGCGGACCTAAGTCCTGCACCTCGCGGAAGGTGTCGAGGATCTCCGGGGTGACGATGACGGACTTGATGAACTTGTTTCCGCCGTGGAGGACGCGGTGACCGACGGCCTTGATCACGCTCATGTCCTTGATGACCCCGACTTCGGGATCGGTGAGGGTGCGGATGATCAGCTCGACGGCGATCGTGTGGTTGGGGCACTCGTGATTTACCTTGTATTCGCCCTTGCCCTTGGCGTTATGGGTGATGGAACTGCCTTCCTGGGTAACCCGCTCGACGACGCCGGAGGCGAGAACGTCTTTGTTGTCCCAGTCGTAAACCTGATATTTGGCGGACGAGCTGCCGCAGTTAAGCGTGAGAATGACCATAAAAAATCTCCTGAAAAGATAGGGTAAAGATAATAAAGCAAGATTCTACCCTTATTATAGACGACTTTCAAGGCGTTGCGCTTTCCGCTCGGCTGGCCTTTACCGCGCATCCGTAGTACAATGCAGCAAACGCCACCGGGAGGACGGAAGATGACGGACAAGAAACACGAATGGTTTGAGAGCGAATCGTTTTGGGCTCAGTACTCGCCCGTTCTTTTCGACGCCAAACGCTGGGCCGAGGCTCCCGACGTCGCCGAGGGAGTCCTCCGCATCATCGGCGCGCCGACCGACGGGAAGGCCGCGCAGGGCGGTCATGACGGACATGAAGGCCATGAAGGCCCTTACGGCGAACTTGGCCCGAAAATACTCGACGCGGGCTGCGGCCCGGGACGCATTTCCATCGAGCTCGCCTCGCGCGGCGCCCGCGTGACCGGGGTCGACCTTATCAGGCCCTTCCTGAACGCGGCGCACGACTCCGCCGAGGACGAAGGCGTCAAGCTCGACCTCGAGCAGGCGGACTTGCGCGAATTCGTCCGACCCGACGAGTACGACGCCGCCATCAGCCTCTACACGAGCTTCGGCTACTGCGACACTATCGAGGACGACATGAGGATCCTTCGCAATATTTCCTCGTCCGTGAAGAAGGGCGGGTGGTTCATCCTCGAGATGACCGGCCGCGAGATCGCCGTGCGCGACTTTACCGAGGGCGAGTGGTTCGAGCGCGGCGGGTTTACCGTCCTTACCGAATTCTCCGTCGTCGGCGCCTGGGAGGCCCTCCGCTCGCGCTGGATGCTCATCGACGAAAGCGGCCGCAAGATCGACCACGTGTACGACCAGCGACTCTACTCCGCCATCGAGCTCAAGCGATTGATGCTCGCGAGCGGCTTCTCCTCCGTGGAGATCTACGGCGACTTCGACTTTTCCCCCTACAACGAAAAGGCGCGGACCATGGTCCTCGTCGCGCGAAAGTAACCCTTTCGCCCCCTTTCTGGTGTATGATGCTCGCATGACAGAAACAACCGAAGCGGAAATCCGCGACCTTATCCCGCGGCGAAAGAGCGACTCCTCCAAGCGCGATTACGGCAGCGTCCTTGCCATCGCGGGCTCCGAGTACTATCGCGGCGCCGCCGTCCTTTCGAGCGCGGCAGCCCTCCGCGTCGGCGCGGGCTACGTGACGCTCGCGTGTCCCCGATCCGTCGCCGTTTCCGTCGCCGCCGTCCTGCCGGACGCGGTTCTCCTTCCCCTCCGAACCAAACATGGGTGCCTGCGCGGCATGGAATACCCCAAGGTCGCCGCCGCCGCGCGCCGCGCCGGGGTAATCGTCCTTGGCTGCGGGCTCTCGAGCCCCTCGGGCGGGACGCATAGCCTCCGCCGGTTTTTCAAGCGCGTCATGGGCGTCCTTTCGGGGCTTTCAGTCCCCGTCGTGCTCGACGCCGACGGCCTAAATCTCCTTGCCGAGCTACAGCCGCTCGCGCTACCCGCGAGTCTCGTCATGACCCCGCACGAGGCGGAGCTCGCGCGTCTCCTTAAAACCGAGGTCGCGGCCGTTCGCGCGGACGACGGCCAGACGCTTTGGGTGAGTCTGTATCCGCGATCGCGCCGCGGCACATTGGCCAAACCGGCTCCGCATTGGCGACGCGAGTTGAATCCGTGTCTGCTGCGGCAGGGAACGCTCTTTGTTG
>DAOPXQ010000361.1:0-2257 GCA_035352395.1 Treponemataceae bacterium
ACACTATGGCAATCAAGTATGCGTTTTCCACTTTGGGATGTCCTGAATGGTCATGGAAAGAGATTTACGCCATGGCCCACGATCTGGGCTACGATGGCATCGAAATTCGCGGATTAGGCCAAGAAATTACCGCGAGCCGCGCCCAGCCATTCCTTCCCACCGAAATAGAATCGACAAAAAAAAACCTTTCATCTCTTAAGCTATCAATTCCCTGCTTTTCGTCAAATTGCGTCCTTTCCGAGCCCGACGCGCCGGTAACTGCCCCCGCGGAGATCGGGGAATATATCGAGCTCGCGGCGAAAGTGGGCGCGTCCTATATCCGCGTCCTCGCGGACCGAAACCCCGCCCCGAACGGGAATAAAGTGGACGACGCGGCCGTAGTCGCCATCCTAAAAAAACTCGCCGTTCCGGCCGCGCAAAAAAACGTCACTCTCCTCGTCGAGACAAACGGCGTATACGCGGACACGGCCCGCCTAGCCAAGCTGCTCGCGGACGTCGGCAGCCCCGCGGTCGCGGCGCTTTGGGACGTACACCATCCCTATCGTTATTTCAACGAGGCGCCTTCCACGACATGGAAAAACCTCGGCTCGCAGATTCGCTACATCCATTTCAAGGACTCGGAGATGCTCGCCGGCGGAAAAATACGCTACCGATTAGCCGGCAGCGGGAACCTCCCGCTCGTCGAGATCCTCGCTCTGCTGAAGGCAAAGGGATACAACGGATACGTATCTCTCGAATGGGTAAAGCGGTGGTCGTCCGAGATCGAGGACGCGGCCGTCGTTTTCCCGCAGTTTATTTCGTGGATCCGCCAGCATGAGGACAAGACTGCGGCTATCCCCGCGCACGGCTCAGCCGCCGCGAGCGAGGCAAAACCCTGGTCCCCGAATAAATACCCCTATCGCGTTCCGGGACCGGTTGGCTCCGAGCCGGATGAGAACGTCGTCTATGTCGAGCCCAAGGACGGTAAAAGCCTCTTCGAGAAGGACGCCCTCATCGATTACACCTTCGGCAAGCTGCTGGAAAAAGTCGCCGAGACCTTCCCGAACAACACCGCCTTCGCGTATACGACGCGAAACTACACGCGCTCGTACAAGGAATTCCTCGAGGACGTCGATCAGGCCGCTCGCATGTTCCTCGCGATGGGCGTCAAGAAAGGAGACCACGTCGCGATCTGGGCGACGAACGACCCGCAGTGGTTCATCACCTTCTGGGCCGCCGTGCGCATCGGCGCCGTACTGGTCACGGTTAACACCGCGTATAAGATCCACGAGGCCGAATACCTCCTCAAGCAGTCGGATACGAACACCCTCGTCTTAATCGACGGCTATAAGGATTCCAACTACATCGAGATCCTCAACGAGATATGCCCCGAGCTCGCCTCGTCCGAACCCGGAAAGCTAAACGCCGCAAGGCTTCCCGTGCTCCGAAACGTGATAACCGTCGACTCGAAAATCCCCGGCGCGTATAATTGGGACGAGGCGCTCGCCATGGCGGACGCCTACCCGAAGGACGCCATCGTAAAGCTGCAGGACAGCCTCGACCCCCACGAGGTCTGCAACATGCAATATACCTCGGGCACGACCGGCTTTCCCAAGGGCGTCATGCTCACGCATTACAACGTCGTCAACAACGGAAAGTGCATCGGCGACTGCATGCACCTTACGACCGCCGATCGCTACCTTATCCAGGTCCCGATGTTCCATTGCTTCGGCATGGTCCTCTCGATGACGTCGTCGATCACGCACGGCTCCACGATGGTGCCCGTCGAGCACTTCAGCCCGAAGGTCGTGATGCCCGCGTTCACCAAGCGCAAGATCACGGCGGTCAACGGCGTGCCGACGATGTTCATCGCCATACTCGAGCACCCGGACTTCGCGACGACGGACTTCTCGCACCTCCGCACCGGAATCATGGCGGGCTCTCCCTGCCCGATCCCGGTCATGGAGGCGGTCGTGGGCAAGATGGGAATGAAGGATATAACGATCGTTTTCGGCCAGACCGAAAGCTCTCCCGGCTGCACGCAGAGCCGCGTCGGGGATCCGCAGGAGGTTCGCGTCGGCACGGTAGGGCGCGCGCTCCCCGGCGTCGAGTGCAAGATCGTCGATCCCGCGACCGGCGCGGATTGCCCGGACAACGTGGACGGCGAGTTCGTCGCGCGCGGCTATAACATCATGAAGGGTTATTACAAGATGCCGGAGGCGACCAAGGCCGCCATCGACGAGCAGGGCTGGCTCCATACGGGCGATCTCGCGCGGCG
>DAOPXQ010000362.1:0-2233 GCA_035352395.1 Treponemataceae bacterium
CGCTGTTCGGGATCTCGGCCGCGCTCGTGACGATGGTCGGGCAGAACGGCGGGCGAGGCCTATTCAAGCGCGTCCGGAAGATATGGCATCGCGCGGCTCTCATCGGAACCGTCGTGACGGGCGCCCTCTCGATCGCTTTCTGGATCGCCTCGCCTTATATCTACCCGCTTTTCAACTCGGTTCCCGAGGTTCTCGCGTACGCGAACGCCATTACCTGGATTCTACTTTTGACGACGACGTTCGGAAACGTCGGCATCACGGCGCCCGCGATCTATCAGGGACTCGGGCACCCGATACCGTCGATCGTCATTTCGTTCTGCCGAATGTTCGTCTTCATATTGCCGATCGCATACGCCGTTTCCGCGATATGGCCCGCGAATCTTTTCGCGCTGTGCATCGCGCTCCTGGTCGGGAACCTGTGCGCCGTCGTTATGGTGTACGTCTGGATGTACATTAGCCTCCGCAATCTCGAGGCGGGCAAGCTCAAGGTTATAACGACGGCGACGGTCTAGTTCCCTTAGATCGAGCGGATGGCCCTCAGCGCGTCCGCGTAATTGGGTTCCTGCTTGATCTCGGGAACCTGCTCCGCGTAGACGACGCGATCGTTAGCGTCGAGCACGACCACGGCCCGCGAGAGGAGACCCTCGAGCGGGCCCGTCGTGATCGCGACGCCCCAGTCCTCGCCGAATTTTCGGTCGCGGAGCTGAGAAAGGGAGATGACGTTCGTCAATCCCTCGGCTTTGCAAAAGCGCGCCATCGCGAACGGAAGGTCGTTCGACACGGTTAGCAATACCGTGTCGGCCATTGCCGCGACCTCATGGTCAAACCGCCGCGCGCTCGCGGCGCATACCCCCGTGTCCAGGCTCGGCACGATGTTCACTATCTTTTTCTTCCCCGCGAAGTCCTTGAGGCTCGCGTCGGAAAGGTCTTCCCTCGTTAGGCGGAAATCCGGCGCCGCGCTCCCTACGGCCGGGAGGGTTCCGCTGGTCATGATGGGCATACCGCCCAGTGTTATTTTAGCCATATGTTACTCCTTATGTTAGCCAAAGCATACATAAAATATAGTCAGTTATAGACGGAAAGGCAAATCTTTCTTTGCGGGCGCGATAAAACAAACTATATTTAAGGAAACATGAACAGGAGGGATACAATGGAACTATTCTACCTGCTAGCGCTGAGCGTGCTGATTAACGGGGTGTTTTTCGCGATCGCCGCACTGCTACGCACAGACGTTTTTACGGATATTACGTATAGCCTGACTTTCATCGCCCTTACGGCGCTTGTATTATTTTTCGCGCCTGAATGGGACCCGCTCCGTCTTCTTACGGCGGGGGCCGTCTTCCTTTGGGGTCTGCGCCTTGGTGGCTATCTTTTTTACCGGATACTCCATATCAAGGTCGACCATCGTTTCGACGACAAACGCGACAGTCCGGTTAAATTCGGCTTATTTTGGCTTTTACAGGCCATTAGCGTATGGGTGATTCTCCTTCCCGTATATGGGATTATCTCGCTTCCGAAAGGAACGAATATCGATCCCGCGCTTCTAGTCACCGGGCTTGTCGTTTTCATCGCTGGTCTTGCGCTCGAGGCGATCGCCGACGCGCAAAAGTACGCGTTCAAATCGAAACCGGAATCAAAGGGACAGTTCATGTCGCGCGGCGTGTGGAAGTACTCGCGCCATCCCAATTACTTTGGGGAGATGCTCGTGTGGTGGGGAATCGCCTTTCCCGGCGTTTTCCTGTTTAGGGGATTAGCCTTGCTGTATTTCGTCGGCCCCGTTTACATCACGCTATTGCTTCTTTTCGTGAGCGGTATACCGCCTCTCGAAAAAGAGGCTGACCGTAAATGGGGCGATCGCGAGGATTATCGGGAGTATAAGCGGCGAACCTCGCTTTTAATTCCCCTGCCGCGCAGGAAGGGGTAGGGATGATAGCGAACGTTTCGCTTATCGTCGCGTTCATCGTGGGGTCGTATCTTGTTGGTTCGATCCCGGCGGCTTATATCGTCACGAGAATGACAAGCGGGGAAGACATTCGCGCGGTCGGCAGCGGAAACCCGGGCGCCACGAACGTCTATCGGTCGCTTGGCGCGAAATACGCCATTCCGGTATTCGCCTTTGATTTCCTCAAGGGTTTTAGCCCTGTCGCTCTCGCGATGCGCGGCGGGTTTAGCTTTGCCGTATCGCCTGAGTATATTGCCCTTGCCGCGGGTTCCGCGGCGATACTAGGTCACC
>DAOPXQ010000363.1:0-2221 GCA_035352395.1 Treponemataceae bacterium
TCTCCGAGCGCGTAGCGATACGGTAAGGAACGAGTAGCTCCTGCCGGTTCCCCCGCTCGGCCATCAGTCGATCGAAGATAATCCTTTCGTGAGCGGCATGTTGGTCAATGAGGTAAAGAACCCCGTCCCGCTCCGCGACTAGGAACGTCCCGAGCGTCTGCCCAAGGTACCGAACGCCGCCCTCGCGCGGGAAAGCTGACTCGCGCGGGAAACTTGACTCGCGCGGGAAACTTGATTCACGCGGGAAACTTGATTCGCGCGGGAAACTTGATTCACGCGGGAAACTTGATTCGCGCGCGAGCACGGAATTCCTCGGCGCGCTTTGTCCATACGTAACGGCGCTTTCGTCGGCGAATGAGATTTGCTCGGGCGAACCGGCGGCGGCCTCCCTCGAGAGACTCGCGATCGTGTATCTTCGGTAAAAATCGCGTACGTTCGAGCTTACCGCTTTATGGAGTGTCGCGCCGTCGCGAAAACGAGCCTCGCGCTTTGCCGGATGGATATTGAAGTCAACGAGCGATGGGTCGATGTTGACGAAGAGACAGGCGAATGGGTGCCCGCCGTTCGGAAAGTGCCCTTCTGCCCCGTACTCGATCGCCTGGAGCAGTGAGTATTCCATGATGCGCCTTCCGTTGACGAACACCATGGTTTGCCGGCGGTCTGCGCGGACTACGTCGGGAGAACCGAGAACGGCGCGAAAGGAAAAGCCGTCGCCCGTGCCAGATATTTCGTAAAAAAATCCTTCCGGTTCCTTGGGCTCGAGAGCGGCGAGGCATCGGTCCCTGAGCGTATCCGCGACGGGGAGGATCATACGCGGCTCGCCGTCGACGACGAGCCTGAATTCGCGGTCGGGCCACGCGAGCGCCTTCTCGACGAAGGTTTGCCTGCAAAGCGCGGATTCCGCCGAGGCGCGCTTGAGAAACTGCTTACGCGCGGGAAAGTTCTCGAAGAGACCGTCGATCTGAACGGTCGTTCCGGCCGAGAGCCGCGCGGGCTCTATCTTGCCGTCCTCGAGTTTCCACGCCTCGCGGCCGTCTCTCGTCGTCGTGATGGCAAGCCGGCTTACCGCCCTGATCGATGATAGCGCCTCCCCGCGGAAACCGAGCGTCGAAAGCGAAAGGAGATCGTCCTCGCTGCCGATCTTGCTCGTGGTGTGCGAGTCCGCGCAGATCGCGAGGTCGCTCGCGGTCATGCCGCAGCCGTTGTCGGAAACCCGTATGCGGTCTACGCCGCCTCCCGCGATCTCGAGGGTTATTCTCGTAGCGCCCGAGTCGATGGAGTTATCGAGGAGTTCGCGCACGCAGGCGGCCGGTCGGTCGATAACCTCGCCGGCCGCGATCTTTCTCGCGACCTCGGGAGGCAACGGCCTAATCGGCTTGCGGCCATCATTTGCCATCGTCGTCCTGCGAGGAGAATAGGTCGAGCTCGGGTTTGTCCTCGCTCGTTTCGGGCTGGTTCATCAATATTTGTATCTTGCCCTCGACCTTGTCGAGGTCCTTCTCAAGGCTCTTCGCGAGTTTGATGCCTTCCTCGAAATACGCGAGCGCGTCCTCGAGCGCGAGTTCGGGGTCCCTGATCGAGTCGCTTAGCTCCTCGAGCCTGCTCAGTCGTTCCTCAAATTTCTTCATTGTCGGATTCCTCCACGAGGGCCGTGATGCTGCCCCGTTCCGGTAGTATCGTAAGCCGCCTTCCGGGCGCGGTGTCGTCGTTCGATCGAATTATCTTTCCCGTCTCGGCGTCGCGCACCATGGAATAGCCGCGCGAGAGAATGGCCTTTGGGTTGGCTCCCTCGAGCGTGCTCGAGAGAATCTCGACGCGGTGACGGGCGTCGCGAATGCGGGATGAGAGTGATTCCAGTAGCGCTTCCTTCGCGTCGTCGAAGCGCATGAGGAACGGCTGCTCTATTCGCCTGAAAAGGAGCTCGAGGGAATCCTTGGAGAATTGCCCCATCATGAGCCTGATCCGCTCGACTCGGCCGTCGAGGGCGCCTTCGAGATTTTCCCTCGCGTATGCGACTCGGCCCGCGATGTCCTCGAGGGGCGGGCTCACGAGTTCAGCCGCCGCTGACGGGGTAGGTGCGCGGAGATCGGCCGCGAGGTCGCAGAGCGACCAGTCTATCTCGTGGCCTACGGCGCTGATTGTCGGGATGCGGGATTCGGCGACCGCGCGCACGAGCGTCTCGTCCGAAAAGGCCAGCAGGTCCTCGAGCGATCCGCCGCCC
>DAOPXQ010000364.1:0-2214 GCA_035352395.1 Treponemataceae bacterium
TGTCAACATCGGTTTAAAACTTCCGCTTTTCATCGGTCAGTCATTTCCGCTTTTTATGGCGTTAGGGATCTTTATCCCAAGGAGTCAACGACTCCCGTTTTCAAACGATCTTTCATGCGGTATGAGTCGCCCTTAAGCGAAACGACGTGCGCATGATGCAATAGACGGTCCAGCGTCGCCGTCGCGATAGCGTCATCGGACATGATCTCAGACCACTTCCCGAAGGGCTTATTGGTCGTAATCATGATCGATCCGTGCTCATACCGCGAATTGACCAACTGAAAGAACAGATTCGCCTGTTCGGCCGTATAGTTCTCGTAACCGACCTCGTCGATCACGAGAACATGCGGTTTTTTGAACCATGCGAGTTTTCGTTTTAGGCGGTTCTGCGCGCGGGCATGCGTCAGCGTTTCCATCAAGCTCGTTGACGACATGAAATACGCGGTATAGCCGGCGACGCACGCCTCGTAGGCTAAGGCGGACATGAGATGCGTCTTGCCGAGACCCGAGGCACCGAGCAGTATCACGTTTTCCTTACGCTCGATGAACGAGAGCGTTTTCAGTTCCGCGAGTTTCGCAGGCGTTAAGCCGCCCTTGAGCCAGGAAAGGTCGAAGTCATCGATCCGCTTCTTGGCCGGTATCGCCGAAAGCTTGAGCCTACTTTTAATCGCGCGTTCCTTGCGTGGTATATACTCGGTTTCGATCAGGCTTGAAACGATATCGAGAATCGATCCGTCCTTTCGCCCTTGATCAGCAAGAAAGGATTCAAGGTTCGCTGCCATGAAGGAAAGGCCCATCTCCTCAAGTCGCATAGTTGCGGTTTCCATCTGAATATTCATACGGCGACCTCCGTGAGAAGGCGCTCATACCATGCCGGATGACGGGTATCAACGTCGACGTCCGATGCCGCTGCGGCATGAGGTACGCCCTTCTTCTCGTGCGCCTGCGTTTGCCTGTGCCAGAGCGCGACTAACTCCTTTCGATCAACGTCACGAAAGCCGGTTGAGCGGGAACCCTTTGGTAGCAGGGTAAAGCTACGTATCGCGGAATCTTTGTCGTAGAGCGTTGCATCGCGGGTAAGCGGGTGAAACCGTAGCGTCAGCACCTTCCCGAGATACCGCGCCGGAACCGAATACCGGTTCGTCTCGAAGCGAATCGTTCCCTCGAGCGAGACGACAACCTCCTCGCTGGCGCGAATATCGGGCGCGGCAGCCGGGACGAACGGGGTAAAAAGCGTCCGTTCACGCTCAAATCGCTCATTGCGGGTTTCGCAGAATGCCCTGATCGGCTCTTCGTTGACTTCCTCGAGCCACCCGTTTACCGCCGAGTTAAGGTCATCGATGCTCGTAAGGTTCATGTTTCGGGCCATCGGCAGAAAGTGGTTCCCGAGATACCCGATAAACCGCTCGACCTTCCCCTTTGTCTGCGGGCGCCGGACCTTGCACCGCTTTGGCTCAAAACTGCACTGCGCGGCGAATGCAAGGAGCGCGGGGTGTACTTCCCATACGCCGCCCCGATTGAGCCAGGCCGTCTTCATGTTGTCGTAGAGGATCTCTCGCACAACGCCCGCGAAGTGCTTGAATGCCTCGATGTGACATGCGAGCAGCGTCGGGCTTTTCATGTCGACCGTGAATCGGACGTACGCGCGGCGCGAATAGCCCAGAAGCATGACGAACGCATATACCTTTCGCTGAACGCCATCGATCTCCCATACGCCCGCCTCTTTCCAGTCGACTTGTGCTTGTTGCGCCGGCATTGTCTCAAAGCGTATTACCGCCCGTTTGACGACTTCGTCGCGGACTTGCTTCGCTCGTACTCGGAGTATGGTCATTCCGCCTGAATAGCCTTGCGCAACGAGTTCCTTTCGGAGTACAACCAGATTGTAGTTTGGCGCTTCATCGATTTTAGCCGTGATATACTCATGATAAGGATCGAGCAGGCTCTGCCTTACCGCCGGCTGCGCCTCCGGCTTTGGATTGAGGTAGTAGCGGACCATTCGGTCGCTGACCCCGAGCATCTCGGCTATCTCCCATTGTTTGTGTCCTGCCTTTCGCAGGACCTCCGCTTGGTGCATTTTCACCTTCCTAGCTAACATGGACGGGCTCCTTTTATTGATTGTCGTTAACCAACATTAGGATGTCCCGTCCTTTTTGTCACCAAAAAAGCGGAAACGCCCGACCGATGTTTTTAGGAAAGATATCACCGATGATCACA
>DAOPXQ010000365.1:0-2212 GCA_035352395.1 Treponemataceae bacterium
CCAACGAGGTCGCGCTTGGCCCGAATCCCAGAAAGTTGTCGCGCGTGATGGACGAATAGCGCGGGGCCGCCGCCTTACCGAAAGTCCATACCGACGTTCGCGCGAAGCCCTCAGCCTCGGAGACCTCCGCGAGCGTCCTCAGCATCCGTTTTTTATCGCCTCGCCCGAGAGGCTTGCGGCGGTTGTTTGCGTACGAGAAATCGATGAAAGGGTAGGTCGAGATTTGCGTCGCCCCGTTCCGCGCCGCGATCCGGAAATCCTCGGCGAGATCGGCGTCGGTTTGGCCCGGGATACCAAATATCAAATCGACGTCGACGGCGGTAAACCCGTAACCCGCGATGCGCCTCAGGGCTTCGAGCGGCGACGACTGACCGCGATCGAGCGCGTCGAGCAGCTTTGGCTGGAAAGACTGCGCGCCAAGGCTGACCATGTCGATGCCCGCGGCCTTAACGGCGGAAAGCGTCTCGTTCGTCGCGTCGCGGGGGTGTAGCTCGATTCCCGCGTGCCCGTCGAAACCGAAGTTGCTCCGAAAGCGCTCCATGACTCGCGTAAGATACGGGGCCGCGAGCGCGGGGCTGCCGCCGCCAAAGTAAAGCGTGGTCGCCTTTCCTCGCGGTTTGTCGGCGCGCATCGAGGCCGTCTCAATCTCGAGGAGCAAGGCCTCGGCGTAGTCCGCCATCAACGACTCGTCGTACAGCGTTTTGTAGTAAGGGCAAAACGGGCATATGGTCCGGCAAAACGGAATGTGGACATAGAGGCCATAATCGAGCGTCCCGGTATCGGGCAGGAAGTTCGGCGCTTTCTTGAAGGTAAACGGGCTTAATCGACCTGAGAGCGCGAATTTAATGAGCGTGGTCGTCATGAAAACCTCCAGTACGTGCGAAGCATCTCAAAAATCGCCCGAGGGTTACCGTCGCATAAAAGCGAGAACTCGATCGCGAATAGATAGCCGCATTCGTCGCAGAGACCGTCGATTTCCGAGCATCTGCCGCATACGTATCGCTTACCCCGCTCGGATACCAGGCATTGATGGCACGGTCTCCTCCAGTTTCCGCTCAAGTATCGATCGAGCGAGGCTTTAAGGTTGAATACTGGATACCCGCGATCGATCAGGCTCGAGATCTTCCCGGCGACTTCGCGCTTCTCGGACGGCGTAAGGGAGAGTCCCTCGGTCCCTGCGTAGGGAGTGTGGAAATTAAACGAAATCGACTTGAGGCGCGGGTCGTCGCGCACCAAGGTTGCGAGCGCCTCGACGTCTTTCCGGTTTATCGAGTTTATCGCCATATAGACGCATACGTTGGGCTGCGAGCTTTTCGCGACGTTCTCCATTATCGTATCGAAGGTATCGCCCCTGATCGCGTTATGGGTTTCGCGCATCCCGTCGATGCTCAGGAACACGATATCGGCGCCTGGGACGTCGAGCCCAAGCGTTCCGTTAGTTACCACGTTAACCAGGAAGAAACCGATTCTCTTCGCCTCGATCACGAGGTCATTCACGGTTTTGTCCCCGTCATACCAGGAAAAAGTCTCTCCCCCGCAAAAAAAGAGAATACGGCTACCCTCGTCGTACAGCGCGCGCATCTCGCAGAGGACATCGTCCCATTTTTCCATATATCGCGTCAGATTGTTTACGGCGCAATGCTTGCAGGAAAGGTTGCACGCGTCCGTCAGAATGATCGTCGCGAGAATCGGTTTCTTTCGCCTGAATAAAATCGTGCTGATCCCGAACCCCATAAGGCTCGCGTAATGGGTTAATTTCATTTTTATTTGCCTTTTTAAAAAAAAGCCCGAGCGGGTTCGCCGCTCGGGACCTTACGTGAATACTATATCACGTAATTGGTTTACTGGAAATTTATAATCGACTTGTCGTAGTCGGCGGGAGCCTTGAAGCCCAAGAGCTCTATGCAGGTCGCCGCGACGGACGAAATGCCGAGACCCTCGTTTAGGGTCTTCGAGTACTCGCCCTTGTACTCGGGATCGTAGATGATGCCGGGAACGGGATTGAGGGAGTGGCTCGTTTTCGCCTTCGCGCTGCCGTCTTTCTTCACGGACACCGCGCCGGTTTTTTTGTCGTGCTCGAACATGTCGTCCGCGTTTCCGTGGTCGGCGGTGAGGAGCATGATTCCGCCCGCTGCGTCGACGGCCTTCTTGAGGCGGGCGAGCTGGAGGTCCATCGCCTCCATCGAGCAGATGACGGCCTCGTACACGCCGG
>DAOPXQ010000366.1:0-2201 GCA_035352395.1 Treponemataceae bacterium
CCGAAAGCCCTGATTCCTCCAGCGCGAGTTTCGTTCCATAGGCTAACGTGTCGTTGAAAGCGAACACCGCGGTAAAATCACGACGCCGGGCAATCAGCTTTTTCGCCGCCTCATAGCCCGCCGGAGCGTGCCAAAACTCCGCGACCTCCGTCAAACCGGCGTCTGGCTCGACTCCATTTGCCACAAGGCACTCTCGGTATCCGCGCTCGCGTTCCATCGATGCCGGCGCCGTTACGTCCTGAGGACCGGATACGTACGCGATCGATCGATGACCCAGCGAAATAAGATACTCGACGGCCTCGCGCGCGCCATCAACGTTCGCCGTCACGACGGTGCAAATCCCCGAGAACGGCTCGTTAGCCGAAACGCACGGACGCCCAGACGCGACAAGCCGCGCGACCTCTTGGTCGCCTGGAACGGGATTCATTATCAAAATCCCATCGACGTTACGGTATTGCAATGCTCAAGATACGACATCTGCCGGGGCCCAAGCGTCCTTGAGAGGAACAGAAGATCATATCCCGCCGCCTCTATCGCCTTTCTAAAACTGTTTAGGATCTCGCTAAAAAGAGGATGCTTAAAACCCTTCAACATGGAGTAATCCTCGTAGATTACGCCGATCAGATTTGAGCGATTCGTGGTAAGCGACCGCGCGGTCATGTTAGGGGTATACCCCATCTCATGCGCGGTAGTAAGTATCAGCTCTCGCGTCCGCGCCGAAAGCCCGCCAGTCCCATTCAATGCCTTAGAGACGGTGGGCGGCGAGTAGCCCGTTTTTTTCGCAATGTCGTAGATTGTAACCAATTTACATCGCCACCTTATGCTCAGGATTCAAGACTAGCATGGCGATCGCACGCCCAACCGATAAAAAAAAGCCGCAAACCTTATCGGTTTGCGGCCAGTTGGCTTATTCCTTAACGCCACCCATCGTAATGCCCGAGATGATGAATCTCGACATGAACGAGTAGAAGATCAGGATCGGTACCAGCGAAACCGCGATACCAAGATAGATTCCGCCGTACTCGGTGCGGTAGATATCGCCACGGAGCATCTGAACGAGCATCGGGAGGGTGTACTTCTTCGTCTGCGAAATAAGGACGAACGGGGTGAAGAAGTTATTCCACGATCCAACGAACGAGAAGATGCACTGCGCCGCAAGCGCCGGGGTCGCGATCGGAAGAATGATCGTGTTGAACGTCCGGAACTCGCCGGCGCCGTCGATTCGCGCCGCGTCGATCAACTCGAGCGAGAGCACCGACGACAGATACTGCCTTAAGAAAAGAACGGTACCCGCCGACGCGATCGTCGGGACGATCAAAGGAATGTAGCTATTGAGGAGATGCAGCTTCGCGACGAACTGGTAAAAACCGATGAACGAAAGCGAGGCGGGAAGCATCATGATCACGAGGATCGTTCCCCAAAGGGCTTTTTTTCCCTTGAAGTTATAGATATGGAGACCATAAGCCGTCATGGCCGAGAAGTAGACGCCGAAAAGCGTCATCATCAAGGCAAGGAACAAGCTGTTATAGAATCCCTGTTGAATCTGGAATCCTCGGCTCGTCAGCGCGTTCCAGTTGTACGCGATCTGACTGAGCTTTCCCGGAAGCAGCGTAATGCCCTCGTTGATCTGCTCCGTCGAACGGGTCGCGTTCACGAGCAAGAGCCATATCGGCACGATCGCGATGAGCCCAAGGAGGACCATCACCAGGTACACGATCACGCGCTTGACGAAAAGACCGCTATTGTTTGATTTCATTCCATTCCCCCTTACGCAGCCTTCACGTGGCGGCGGCTCTTCAGTTCGCTACGATCCTGAAGGAACAAGAATATAATCAGTGCCAGCACGATGGTAATCAGGAAAACGCCGATTGATATCGCCGCCGCATAACCGTAGTTATTCACTCCCTGGAACGCCATGTTGTATATATAGACGGATGTCGTTCGTATCTTGAAATCGGGGGCGCCGCGCATATCGGTTAGCAGGAACGGAACTTCGAGCATCTGCATACCACCGATCATGCTCGTTACGAGGATGTACAACATCATCGGGCGAAGCAACGGAAGGGTGATGTACCACGTGGTCTGGCGGCTATTCGCGCCGTCGACGACCGCGGACTCATAAAGAGAGTTCGAAATACTCGTGATACCGGCCATCAACATGATCACCGTGTTACCGTACCACATCCACCACTGGATGAACG
>DAOPXQ010000367.1:0-2186 GCA_035352395.1 Treponemataceae bacterium
GCCGATGATACTGCTGCAAAGTGGGAAAGTAGGTAGCTGCCAGGCTTTTTTTATTAAAGCGTTTCAGACGAGACGCTTTAATAAAAAAAGCAGAAGAATCGCTTTGCGATTCTTCACGGCTTTCTATTTTATGAAAATGGCTCACCGAAAGGTGGGCCATTTTCATAAATGAAGGCCTAATGACCTCCATGAGAAATATGCCAGTAAAGCATTCTTGGGAGTAATTGAGTATGTTGGCTCTACTTATCAACGTGACTTCCTTTATTGTCGAAAGTTGAGTATAGTTCCATATGCTTTTTAGGATGTCTCGCGACAAAGCGCAGCTGTTCTCGTATTTCTTTTTTATATCGTTCGCGGGCGCGGCCTTGCTGTGCATGCCTTGGGCGTACTCATCGGGGCATCCTGCGCGGTTTATCGACGCGCTTTTTATATCCGTGTCCGCGGTTTGCGTGACCGGTTTGTCGACTCTTAACATGAACTTGTTCAGCCCGGCCGGATTCATCGTTATTATGGCGCTGATAGAGACCGGCGGGCTCGGAATCATTACTTTCGTATCCATGTATCTTGTCATTCCGAGAAAGAAAGTCTCGTTGGTTAATCGATCGATGATCTCCGATTTTTACATCGATGACGTTGAATTCGAACCTCGGCGAATCCTTCGAAATATCATAACGCTTACCGTAGCGTTAGAGTTACTTAGCGCTTTTATCCTGTTCTTTTGCTTTAAGAACGCCGGTTCAAGCCGCCCGTTCCTAGACGCGATTTTCCACTCGGTGTCCGCGTTTTGCAATGCGGGGTTTTCCACGTATAACGATAGCCTTGCGGGTTTTATGGGACAACCTATATTGTTGATTGTCGTCCTTACGCTCATCGTCTTGGGCGGAATTGGCTTCATGGTGATTACCGACGTAATCGAGCGATTGTCCAATCGGAAAACGCGGCTTTCCTTGCATACCAAAATCGTGTTGATTACGACGTTCGGATTGATTTTCGGAGGAACCTTGTGTTTTTTCCTTCTTGAGGGCGACGCGTCCATGAAGGGTTTTTCGATACCGGATAGGATCTTGGCATCCCTTTTTCAGTCTATTACGCCAAGGACCGCGGGATTCGAGGTCGTATCCGGAAAGAGCATGACGCTCGTTTCCAGGACTATCACGATTATCCTGATGTTCATCGGCGGCTCGCCCGGATCGATCGCGGGCGGCATTAAGACGACGACGTTCTTTATCGTGTTCCTGTACGCCATTCGCGGAAACGCCGAACGCGGCGGAATTAACGTTATGAAGCGGAATATCGATACGGGGGCGCTCGAGAAAGCGCTTGGTATTATCATTAAGAGCCTTATGATCGTCGTAGTCGCTATATTGGCCCTGCTGATTTCCGAGTCCGGCTCCGTGGCGCGAGGCGTTTGCTCGGAGCTCGACCTCGTGTTCGAGACGGTCTCGGCGTTTGGCACGGTAGGGCTTTCCTTGGGCGCCACCCCAAACCTTACCGACGCGGGTAAAATCATTATAATATGTACGATGTTCATAGGAAGAACCGGTATATTCGCGATGGCGCTGGGCTCGGTCAGGCGCGAACGCGAGCGGTATTTCGAGTATCCTTCAGCGAACATAATGGTTGGTTAGGAGTATTTCATGAAACAATTCGCCATCATTGGTCTTGGTGCCTTCGGACTCAGAATGCTCGAGGAAATATTGACCCTTACGAACGAGATAATCATCATCGATAAGGATCGTACGATAATCGACAAGTACAAGGACGTCGCCAAGGCCGCGTACGTTACCGACGTAATCAACGAAAAGGCCCTCACGAAGATAATACCGCCGGAGATCGACGCGGTAATCGTAGACCTAGGCGGCAAGATAGAAGCCTCGATTATGGCCATTAATTATCTGAAGAAGATGGGCATTAAGGAAATAATCGCGAAGGCTCAATCCGACGAGCAAGGCGAGGTACTCGAGATGGTCGGCGCCACTAAGGTTGTCTATCCGGATAGGGAAGCGGCCAAGCGCGTCGTTCCCATGCTCGCCTCGTCGATCCTGTTTAATTTCCTGCCAATATCCGCGGGGCTTTCCCTCGCGGAGGTTAAGGCGAACGATAATTGCCGTGGGAAAACGCTCATTGAGGCAAACTTACGAAAGGGTTTCGGCCTTAACGTCGTCGCGATGCGGAAGATCGAATCC
>DAOPXQ010000368.1:0-2176 GCA_035352395.1 Treponemataceae bacterium
AGCAAATCCTTAAAGTGATTGGGCTTTGCCTGCTTGACGCGGCAGGCGAGGATGAAGGGGGCGAGCGCCGAGTCGAATCCGCCAAAGTGGCGAAAGAAGGCGCCGCGAAAGGTTTTGTTGGTGACGCCGTGAAGCGGCGCGAGGTGTATGAGCATGTGCGCGGCTCCCGAGTTAAAACAGGATGCGGCCGTAGAACCAGTCGGGGGAGACGGGCACGGAGCCGACGCGGTATTCATGATGGAGATGCGGGCCGGTCGAGAGCCCCGTGCATCCGGAATTCGCGATATGCTGTCCTGTGGCGACCGCGTCGCCCTCGTTCACGAAAAGCTTGTCGCAGTGATAGTAAAGGCTATACACGCCGGGCAGATGCTCGATGGCGACGGTCCATCCGGTGGATATCCTTTCCCTCGCCATGACGACCACGCCGCTTCCGGAGGCGAACACGGCGGTGCCCGAGGGGACGCCGTAATCGATCCCGAGGTGCGGGCTCGGCTCGCGCGTCCCGTCGGCGTATACGTAGGTTCGGCGGTCGCCGTACTCGGACGTGCGCCGCGTCGACTTAACCGGCGCGGCCCATGGGCCCCTAAAACGGGGGGCCTCGGCGCGTCGCGCGGCGAATAGCTCGTAGAGAACGCGTATTTCCTCGAGCCGTTTTTTGCCGAGGTCTTTCCTTATCGCGGTGTTCTTGCCGTCGAGCGGCACGTCTTCGTTGGGGTAGTCCTTCGGGAGCACGGCGAGGTCCGCGACGGTCCTCGCGACGGATTTTGAATCGCTTCCGTAGCGCGCGCTCGCGTCCACGACGAGGGCGCCGGGTTTTTCGAGCGACGAGAAACCGACGAGCGCGACGACCTTTCCGTCGCCTGAGTCAAACCCAGGCACGTCGGCGAGAACCTTTCCGTCGCCTGAGCGGACTTCGACGATCGCGTCCGCGATTCCCTCCGCGGGACCGAAGGTCACGACGAGGCACTCTCCGGGGCGGATCGTTTGGGGGATCGAAATGGGAAGGCCCGCTTTCGACGCGTCCTTCGCCTGCGTTGGAGGGAGGGCATTGCGCGCTCCGTCGCTCGCGCCCTCGGCACTTAGTCGGGCGCACGGGAAAAAGGTAAGGACTGCCGCGCACGCGAGCGCGGCGACTAGGACCGTTTTTGCGCGGGCTGTCGTAGTCATCTGGTCGGCGTCGCCTCTTGCCGCTGGACGTCCTGCAGGATCATCTGCGGGATCTCCGCGCCGTTGAAGGTGTTTCGGTTTACCTGGAACACGGCGTCGACGCAGTCGCCGACGGCGAAGTCGCGGTTGAGCCTTTCGGCCGCCTGCCAGAATATCGCTGGCCATTTATACTTTCCGCAATCGAAGGTCAGCTTGAGGTGCTGCTTCTCGGTCTTTCCCATAATGTCGGCGGTCATGATGCGCATGCGCTTAGTCATGAAGGTCAGCTGATCGTTACCCTCGCCGTAGGGCTCGAACTTATCCGCGAGCTCGAGTAGGGCCGGCGTGAGGAACTCGTGCGGCAGCTCGGCGTCGACGGAAATCTCGCCGTCGTCCTCCGTGTCGGGGAACGAGATGTCCGCGGATAGCCGCTTGATGCGGCTCGCGAATTCGTCGTAACGCTCGCGCGGAAGGCTGAATCCGGCGGCGAACGCGTGGCCGCCGTGGTCGATGAAGAGGTCGGCGCAGGGCTCGAGCAGCGAGTCGAGGTGAAGGCCGCGGGCCGAGCGCATCGAGCCGACCGCCGTGCCGTCGGGCATGAAGCACACGACGACCGCGGGGACCTTGAAGCAGCTGGCGAGTCGGTTCGCCATGATGCCGGTGACCCCGCGATGGATCGCGTCGCTCGCCGCGATGACGAGGTTCGAGTTGTGCTTCTCGAGGCTTTCGCGCGCGAGCGGTTCCACGATTACCCAACTGTCGCTGCCGAGCTGCTTTCTGTCCGTGTTCATCTGTATGACGTCGGCGGATATCCTGTTTCGCTCGGCCTGATCGCGCGAGAGAAGGAGGCGTACGGCCGTTTCGGGCTTGCCCATGCGGCCCGTCGCGTTGATCGCGGGGGAGATCTGCCAGGATATCTCGGTGGTGCCGATTTTCTTGCCGGTTAGGCCCTGCCTCGCGAGTAGCTCCGCGACGCCGGCGCGCGGCTTCGCGTTCATCGCGGCGAGTCCCTTGCGCACCAGGATGCGAT
>DAOPXQ010000369.1:0-2161 GCA_035352395.1 Treponemataceae bacterium
CCGTCGGGTCTGCACGCGGAGCAGCCCAGGCACGGGGTAATCGGCTTCGCTCCCAGGTTTATGCGGCGCACTTCGTAACTCTTGTTCAGGCGTTCCTCGAGTAGGCCGAGGGCAAGCGCGGTCGCGCCCGTTGCGCGGGGACTTGCGTTGAGAATTAAGGCTTTCATCGGGTCCTCACTTTTTAAGCCAGTCGGGATTGAGGAAGATATGCCCCGCGTCGTCGAATTCGCGCGCGGTGAAGGCGTTCGCGTCGGCGGGGTATCCGATCGCGATCGCGCCGAAGGGAACGAGTGGGCTTGGGATGTCCAATACGGAGCGGATTTTATCGATGTTGTCCTGCGAGGGAGCGATGCCGCACCATACCGTTCCGAGTCCCAGGGACCGCGCCGCGATCAGGGCGTTTTCGGTAAAGGCCGAGCAGTCTACCGTCCAATACTCGCTTTGAGTGCATGCCGTCGGGTCGCCGAGCACGAGCAATGCGGCGGGCGCGTTGACGATTGGCGCAAACCAGGTCATCACGGTCGCGATGCGGTCGCGGATCTTCTGGTCTTCCAGGATTGCGACGCGGAAGGATCGCGAGCCATGGGCCGACGGGGCGGCAAATCCCGCCTTAACGACGGTTTCCAGAGCTTCGCGCTCGATGGGTTTTCGCTCGAATTTGCGGACGCTTCGGCGGGTCATAATGTCTGAAATGGTTTGATTCATTTTTTCCTCACTTATAGACAATAATAGGTATGTAGGGTTATTATCGTCAAGTACGCACTATTACGGTACGTAGTACCTAAAAAGATACTAAGAGGGATAAAATATGATTACTTATCTTGGCAAGGAATATGCCTGCCCGATGGAGATGACGCTCGATTTGATCGGAGGGAAATGGAAGGCGCTCATTCTGTGGCATCTCGCCATGGACGGCACGCTTCGGTTCGGGATGCTTCGCAAGCAGTTTCCGAAGGTAACGCAGAAGATGCTGACGCAGCAGCTCCGCGAGTTGGAGAGGGATGGGCTCGTGCTCCGAAAGGTGTACCAGGAGGTCCCCCCGAAGGTTGAGTATTCCCTGACCGAGATGGGCGCGTCGCTTCTGCCGATGCTGCAGGCGCTTAACGAATGGGGCCAGGCTTTCGCGAAGGAAGGCTGCCCGTCGCGTAAACCGGCCATAAGCGCCGTCGAGGGATCGACCGAGCGGTCTACCGCGCGCGCGGCTGCCCTAGTATAGCGGCGACCGCTTGTTCGTATTCCTGCGGGGTTTTTGCCCGCGAGAGCGCGGCTAGTTCGCGTTTGCGCGCTGGGAAACTAGCGCCGAGATAGGTCCAAAGCTCTTTCATTTTATCGAGGACGTGCGCGTAGCCGCAGAGGATCTCCCGATAGGACGCGTAGACGTCGTCGTGAAAGGCGGTTAGTCGCGATGTCTGGTCCGCGAGGTTTATTCCGGCGCCATTTGCGCCGGGGTTAGCTCCGGCGCCATTTGCGCTGTTAATGCTCGCGCGAATTTCTTCCGCGATGAACGGGTTGGACACGGCCCATCGACCGATCATCCATTCATGTATTCCGGGAAACCGCTCGCTAATAGCCTTGAATGCCGCGAGATCGCGAATGTCGCCGTTGTAGACGACGGGGTGCGCGCACCGCTCGCTTGCCCGCGCGAAGCCCGCAAGGTCGCATTCGCCCCGGTACATCTGCGTCCCGACCCTTGGGTGAATGATCACGCGCGAAAGCGGGCGGTCGTTCAGTATAGGCATGAGGCGGTCGATATCGCTGGGTTCCGAACGGCCCAATCTCATTTTGACGGAGAGCGCGATGCCGGGGAGGGCGAGGGCGGCGTCGAGTAGGGCGGCCACGCGGTCTGGATACGGCAGGAGTCCCGAGCCCCGACCCTTGTTCGCGACCATCGGGTAGGGGCAGCCGAGGTTTAAGTTGATCTCGCGATATCCGAGGTCCAAGAGGACGCGCGCGGTCTCCGCGAACGCGATCGGGTCGTTTCCGAGTATCTGCGGGATGAGCGGTACTCGGGCGACGGCGATGGCGTCGGAGTTCGCCGCGGCGGCACCGGAGTTCACCGCGGCGATGTCGTAGTTCGCCGCGCCGGCTTCTCTATTCGCGCCCGGTAGCAAATCCTTAAAGTGATTGGGCTTTGCCTGCTTGACGCGGCAGGCGAGGATGA
>DAOPXQ010000370.1:0-2160 GCA_035352395.1 Treponemataceae bacterium
ACGAAACCGCGCCGCTTGCAGAGGCTGACGATTTTCTCCATCGTAGTCGAGTGATCTTCCATTTTATGGATGCTCCTTTGCCCCCGCTGGTTACGGGGGACTATTATAGGAAAAAATAATACCACAGACGGAGGGTTTGTGTACAGAATAAACAAATGCCAGAGGCTCGCCGCGGCGGCCTCGGGAGGATCTATCATCGCTTAGGGTCGTTAGTTTACGGCTTTTTTCCTGATCGGGATCCATACCTCGCATTTCATGGCCTCGCCGGGACCGCCGATGTACACCTCGAAATCCGGGGTCCCCGCGTGTTCATACTCGGACGCGGGGAACCAGTCGGCATAGGCCTTCTTCCAAACCTCGTGTATCGACTCCGGAATCGGGCCTTCGGCCTCAAATACCGCGTACGTCGCCGCTGGTACCGGGATGGTCGTGCATCCCTTTGGAAAGCCCGCGGCGCCGGTTTTCGGGGTTTCAACGCAAACCGCGTAAGCGAAGGACTCGTCCGTCGGATGAAAGTCATGACACATACCTAACATGCCCATCGTGCCCGCCAGCATCCCGAGCGCATCGACCTTACCCTCGGCGCCCAAACGATCCCAGAATTTGGAGATGAGCCCCGTCTCCTGGTTTTCCGCGTTTGTCGTCCTCATTACAAAGCCCGTCACGGTAAACGCGGGTTTTTCGGTGATTCGATATTTCATGGTAGTCGCTCCTTTGAGGATGACGGCAATTTCTATGGGTGGCCAGGTCTCGAGCGTCGCCTCGCGTTGCCTCGCTTCCGAGGGGGTTATGCCAAAGCAGCGCTTAAACGACTTCGCGAAGGATTCGGGCGATTCCCAACCGTACCGAAGGGCTACCTCGATCACTTTGCCGTTTCCGCAGGCTAGATCGAGCGCGGCGCGGGATAATCGGCGTCGGCGCACGTATTCCCCCGGGCTCACCGAAAATACCACCTCGAACATACGGGAAAAATGAAAAAGCGAGCAATTGGCCAAATTTGCCGCGCGTTCCATATCCACCGTTCCGTCGAGGTTATCCTCGAGATACCCGATCGCCTGCGTTAGTCTCGTCGTCCAGTCCATCCAATGCCCCTTGCTTCATCATCTTCTCGCTATGCACCATAACGGTCTGTACCGAGAAAATCCTGCCGTTTTTTGCCCGGATAGGTCAGGTCAGTCGGCGCATTCCCTAATCGGAATCCAGATCGCCGGAGCCAGAAGCTCGTTCGTGCGTGGGCTTGCGTCAGTTCCCGGGATGCGGAAAGCCTCGAACTCGGGAGTTCCCGCGTGCTCGTACCCCGAGACGGGAAACCATTCGCCGTAAATGGCCTTGCGGGTCGTTTCGATAGCCTTGGGAAGCTCGCCTACGATCGGGAAAACCGCGTATGTCGACGCGGGAACGAGGATCGTGACGCCTGAGTCGGAGGAGGGAAAGGAGGCGACATGCGGTGATTCAACGGCTATCCCGTAAGAAAAGGATGAATCGGAGGGGTTGTAGTCCCAGCAGACACCAAGAAGGTCCACGCATCCCGTTTTCGCGATCAGGGAGAGAATCTCCTCGGACGAGACGACCCTCTGCCAGAACGCCGAGATAATCCCCTTTCTCCGGTTGTCCTCGGCCGTCGTGGTGATCATGAGACCCCGAGCGTAAAACTGGGGCCAATCCATAATCCTCACGCCGGATATATCGGCAAAGCCCCGTTCGCTCAGGCTCCGCAAGGGCGGCCATCTTTCGGGATCTAGCCTGCGCCTGGATATGTACTCGTCGGGACCGACGCCGAAGAGAGCCTCAAACGTCCTCGTGAGATGCGAAAGGGAAAACCCCGCGAATTTCGCCACAGAGGCGGGCGTTACCCCGTTTTCGAGAGAGTCCTCAAGATACTCGAGCGCTTTCGTCAGCTTATCGGTTTTGTTCATGGTGCTACGGCACAAGGATAGCACGGGTACCGCGATGACGCACCCCTATTTCAAATAATCTATACTTTAAAGAGACGGATAATACCCGTCGAAGGAGGCCGATATGAAACGATCATTGGCGACGTTTTTCATTTTGGCTGGATTAATCGCGATGCCGCTCCGCGCCCAGGTACGCATCGACGTCGGTTTCGACTTGCCGAGGGGAGTGGGATCTTTTCGCAATCCCCCTGGATTAATCGCAATC
>DAOPXQ010000371.1:0-2159 GCA_035352395.1 Treponemataceae bacterium
CGGGCCACTAGCTCAGTAGGTAGAGCAACGCCCTTTTAAGGCGTGGGTCGATGGTTCGAATCCATCGTGGCTCAACCAAGAAAAAGGAATCCGCAAGGATTCCTTTTTTACTTTAAAGTCCCGATTAATTCGAACCACACACTAATCGACAAAAAACGCGGAATGGGCTTACAATATACGCATATGATACGGGGACGCCCTACGGCCGACTGCACCTTTTTTTCCAACACGGATTGCGAATACTATCCCTGCCACGGAATCGCCGACCAAAACTGCCTATTTTGCTATTGTCCGCTGTACTTTCTCGATTGCGGCGGAAATTTCACGTTAACCGCGGGAATCAAGGATTGCTCCGCGTGCGAGATCGTGCACCGCGAGGGCGGGTATGATTTCGTACTGAGGGCGTTGAACGACAACAGGAGAACAAAATGCTGAAACTCGAGGATTACATCGTCGATTGGCCGGATATCGATTATCCCAATTTTATAGCCTGGATGAGGCACGGCCGCGAGCAATGGCCCAATCGCGTCGCGATTCGATACCGCGCGGGCAAATCAAGGCAATTTACCGAATGGAGCTACGAACGGCTATTCTCGGAGGCGGAGGCTTTCGCGAGAGTTCTGCTCGCGGCGGGTTGCGTTAAGGACGACCGCGTCGCGCTCTGGTCCGAGAACCGGCCGGAATGGTGCGCCGTTTGGCTCGGCGCGGTAATCGCGGGATGCACGATCGTTCCGATCGACTTTCTCATAGCCGAGGAAGACGTCGTCGCGATCTCGGCTAAGGCGGAACCGCGCGCCATCGTCGTCTCGCCGAAAAAAGAGGGATCTCTCGCGGCGCTGAAGGCCGCAAGCCCCAATTGCGCGATCGCGCTTACCCTGGACGAGGCGTACCAAACCGCGATATCGGCGGCGAAAGCGAACGTGCGCCTCCCCGAGCCGGACGAACTTCGGCCGGATCACGCGGCGTCGATCATCTTCACCTCAGGCACGACCGGCGCGGCAAAGGGCGTCGTGCTCTCGCACCACGGAATCATCGCGAACATCAACGCCTCGATCCTATCGCTTCCGATCACGAAGGACGACGTCTTCATGGGCGTGCTTCCCCTTCACCACACCTACCCGACGACGTGCGCCTTCCTTTCGCCTCTATCCGTCGGCGGCAGCCTCACCATTTGCGAGAAGATTATCGGCAAGGTGATCATCGACGACGCGCGCGACTCGGGCGGCACGATCGTGATCGCGGTCCCGCTCCTCTACGATAAACTTAAGCAGGGCTTGGCCCAAGGGTTCCGCGCGAAGGGGCCCATCGTCGGCGCGATCATATCCGCCCTTCTCGCCGTTTCCCGGTTCTTCCGACGGGCGTTCGGGGCGCACGCCGTTGGCGAAGCCCTGCTTTCCGGCATCCGGGCGAAGGCGGGCTTCGGCACAGTGAGGCTCCTCGTCGCGGGAGGCGGCGCGCTCGATCCCGTTACGGCGGACTTCTTCGACGACCTCGGGTTCAACATCGTGCAGGGCTACGGGATGAGCGAGAACGGACCCTTGATAACGACGAACACGATCAAGCACAAGAACAACGCGTCGGCCGGTCTCACGGTCAAATACACCGAGATCCAGATCCGCGACGCGGACGAAACCGGCGTCGGCGAGATCGTGGTGAAGTCGCCGTCGCTGATGAAGGGCTATTTCAGAAATCCCGAGGCGACGGCCGCAGCCTTCACCGAGGATGGATTCCTTAAAACCGGCGACCTAGGATATTTGGACGGCGACGGGTTTCTCTTTATCACGGGAAGAAGCAAGAACCTCATCGTCACGGCGGGCGGAAAGAATATCTATCCCGAGGAGATCGAGGCGAAGTTCGCGGGCAACCCGGCTATCGCCGAGATGCTCGTCGTTCCCCGCAAGACGCAGAAGGGAGAGGAGATCGCGGCCGTGTTCGTGCCGGACGCGGAGTACCTTACCGCGCAATACGGGGAACGCGCGAAAGACCCCGCGTTCGTCGACTCGATCGTCGGCGAGGCGGTCCGACGCGTCAACAGGACCCTCGTTTCGTACCAGAAGGTGTCGGGTTACGGCCTGCGCCTAAGGGAATTCGAGAAAACCTCGTCCCGAAAGATCAAGCGATTCATCTATCGCGATTTCCAAAGCGCGATGGACCTGTAA
>DAOPXQ010000372.1:0-2149 GCA_035352395.1 Treponemataceae bacterium
GTCGTCCATCGGGTTGATTACCTTGCGGAGCACCCATATCTTCTGCATCTCCTCCTCGGTAAGAAGGAGCTCTTCCTTTCGCGTTCCGGACTTCTTGATGCTCATCGCGGGGAACAGGCGGCGGTCGGAAAGCTTCCGGTCAAGGTTGATTTCCATGTTGCCGGTACCCTTGAATTCCTCGAAAATAACCTCGTCCATGCGGCTTCCGGTCTCGATAAGGGCGGTCGCGATAATCGTGAGGCTTCCGCCCTCCTCGATGTTGCGCGCGGCGCCGAAGAATCTCTTCGGTTTATGCAGCGCGTTGGAGTCGACGCCGCCCGAAAGGACCTTGCCCGAGGTGGGCACGGTCTGGTTATAGGCGCGCGCGAGACGCGTGATCGAGTCGAGAAGGATGACGACGTCGCGTTTGTGCTCCACGAGGCGACGGGCTTTCTCGAGCACCATCTCCGCGACCTGCACGTGTCGGGTCGCCTGCTCGTCGAAGGTGGACGAGATAACCTCGGCCTTGACGGTGCGCTCCATGTCGGTAACTTCCTCGGGTCGCTCGTCGATCAGAAGGACGATAAGGTAGACCTCGGGATGGTTCGCGGTAATCGCGTTCGCGATCTTCTGCATCAGGATGGTCTTACCAGTGCGGGGCGGCGCGACGATGAGCGCGCGCTGTCCCTTTCCGATCGGGCAAAACAGGTTCATGATGCGGGTGGAAATTTCCTCCGTCGTGGTCTCGAGGTTCAATTTCTCGTCCGGATAAAGCGGCGTAAGGTTATCGAAGGGAATCCGGCTCTGGGCCACGGATACCTCGTCGAAGTTGACCGTCTCGACGCGGAGCAGCGCGAAGAAGCGCTCGCCTTCCTTCGGGGACCTGATCTGCCCATATACCGTATCGCCCGTTTTCAGGTTAAAGAGCCTGATCTGGCTTGGGGAGATATAGATATCGTCCGGGCCGGGAAGGTAGCTGTTCTGGGGGGAGCGGAGGAAGCCATAGCCGTCGGGAAGGATCTCGAGAGAGCCCGCGGCGAAGATGATTCCGCCATGCTCGGTGTGCGCTTTTAGGATTTGGAAGATGATTTCCTGCTTTTTCATGGCAAGCATATCTTCGTGAGGGACGCCATATTGGATGGCAAGGTCGCGGAGGGCATGCATGCCCATTCGCGTAAGTTCGTTAATCGTTAGTTTCGGTTTGTTCTCGTTCTCGCGCGCGGCCTCGGTATCCTGCTGCGCGGAGATTACCTGATTCATCTCTTCGCGATTCTCGCGCTGGTTATCCCTGAAGCGTCGATGGTCGCGATACTCTCGCGGGCCGCCGTCGCGTCCATCGCGTCCATCGCGTCCGCCCCCGTCGCGGCCACCGCTCTCGCGTCCGCCATTCTCACGAGGACCACTTTCGCGCGGGCCGTTATCGCGCGGGCCGCCATTCTCACGCGGGCCGCTCTCGCGTCCGCCGGAATAACCGTTGGAACCCTGCCCCGCGCCGTTTTGCGGGCGCTTGACCCTTGGCCGAACAACGACCCTTTTTTCCGTAGTTGAAACGTCCGACGTCGATACGTCCGCCGGGACGGCGGTATCGCCCTCCGCAAAACCAGAAGCAGCTGACTCTGTCATTTCGGTTTCGCCTGACTCGATCGCGGACGATGACTTTTCGTCCGTTCGCCCAAGATCAAGCTGACCTTGATCCTGGATTTCTTGCGTCGAACCGTCCGAAACGTCGGTGGGTTGGCGCTTTCTGATTGGTGCCATGGGAATTCTCCATATTAAATTAGCAGGACTGCTGAATACACGACATGATTAATGTTCAGATTTTTATCCACAAAATGAAAGGAATAATCTTAGTATAGTAAAGGCCTTAGACGCTGTCAAGCAGGCGTTCGGCCAAATCGAGCGCGGAGAGCGCCGTCTGACGCCGAATCGCGTTTCGGCTTCCGCGCGCGCGAAGGCACACGGTTACGGGCTCGCGCTCGACCCCGTCTTTCCGCGCCACCGCGGCAATCCAAACGGTGCCAACGGGGGTCTCGGGCGTCCCGCCGCCAGGGCCAGCGACGCCGGTTACCGCGACCGCAATATCTGCAGGTCCCGCGCGCAGCGTGCCCAAAGCCATCGCGATTGCGGTTTCCGCGCTCACGACGCCATAAACTCGCACGCATTCGGGATC
>DAOPXQ010000373.1:0-2143 GCA_035352395.1 Treponemataceae bacterium
TAGTGATTCGAGGATTTTACCCCGAAGTGGGTGAAGTTTCAATATGGAAGGAAAATCAATCATATTGACGCAACTCCTTCTTTTTTTACTTTAATTTTACGAATGCATGGGCTATCCTTGGCAATTGGAGGATATAAAAAAGTCCATGACACGAAAACGCTTGCTTCCGTTACTCTCGATAGCGACTGCGCTGTTCCTTTCCGCGTGCGGCCTGGGCCTTACCCCCGCGTCCCATGCGTCGGACGATACCGTTATCTCGCTCAAGCTCGGTTCGGTCGGCGGCAACTCCCGAGCGGTTCTTCCCGGAACGCGCTATCTGTATTTTCGCGCGTGGCTCGACTCGGTCGGCGCGAACGGCATGGTCTACGGTCCCTATACCGTGTCCGATAACGCCCTCTTTAAAACCTCCGACGTACCGGGGCGCACTTACGCGGCCCTCGACGTCATCTGCTCGGCCTCCGCGCTCGATCAAGCGACGCTCCTGAGCGCGAGCGACCTTGCCGCGCTCGCGGAATCCTCCTTGGGAACCGCCACCGCCTACCGCATCGAGAACGCGGAGATCATCCCGAACCGCATCAACGAACTCAGCGTCACCCTCGTGCCGCTTGTCGAAAAGGCGGGGGTCGCGGTTCTCGATTCACTGACCTATTCCGTCGACATCAAGCGTTCCTTCGACGGTCCGACGGCATTTTCCCGTTTCTTCAGGCTTGAGGGCCTTCCCTCAAACGTCGTCTTCGCCAGCCTTTCCCTCAAGGCCGCGTCATCCGGCGGGTCCGTAACCCTCGCGCTCTATCGGGCCGACGGCTCTCAAGTCGATGCCTTTTCGTATGATTCATCGAGCGAATCCTACGCGCTTTCGAACCCCGCGTCTGAGTCGTATTACCTCCTTGCTCAGGGTGAGGCGAGCTCATACGCCATATCGGTCAAGGCGCTGCCGGTGTCGGCGGGCGCGACGGTGAAGGTCGGCTACGGCGATCCCTCCCCGAAGCTCTCAGGATCGGCGACGGTCCTAACCTCCGCGGAGACGCTCGTCGTCACGGCGCCGACTGGCTTCGCGGAGTATATTTGGTCGCTCAACGGCGCCAAGCTCACGGACTCGGACGGACTCAGCGTTTGCACGCTCAATCTCGCCACGGCGAAATCGGCCATCGTCGGCGCGAACGTGGTCTCGCTCCGGGTTAAGAACGCGAACGGCGAGTATCTCTCGTCGAACTTCGCCTTTACGATCACCGAGTAAAAAAGGGGAAAACGATGAAACACGGAACGAAAGCCCTTCAAAACGATATTCGTCGCGGCGCTCGCGCGGTGATCGCGCTCGGGTCTGTTTTTGCGCTTATCCTTTTCGCCTCTGCGTGCAAGAACTATCACCTTGACGACGCAGACGCGTCGCGCGCGGGAACGGGATCCGTCTCAGTGAGCCTTTCGGACGGCGCGGGTTCGCGCATGGTTATGCCGAGCGCCCCTTCGGTATCCACGATCGCGCGATACGACATCGCCTGCTCGCGCGCGGGGTATGATAATAAAAGCGCCGCGGGGCTCACGGACACGGCCTCTCTTACCATTAACGATCTCGCCGAGGGCGAGTGGGTTCTGACGGTCGACGCCTACGATTCCTCGGGCACGAAGGTCGCGACAGGACTCACGAACGTGACGATCGTCGCGGGAAAGACCGCCGCCGCGTCGGTAGTCCTTTCGCCGATATTACCCCGAACGGCGGGCGGAAAGGGAACGGTATCCCTCGTCTTCGCGTGCTCGGGGTTCAATGCCAACGAGGGCTTATGGCAAATCGCCTTTCAACCGTCTGTCGGGGGGACGGAGATAAGCTATTCCATGGTTGATTCCCCCATTGTGACCGTCGATTCAGGCGCGAATACGATAGCGCTTACTACGACGCTCGATAGCGGTGATTGGGATATGGTCTTTAGGTACAATGCGCCAAGCGGTACCTATATCACGGCGTCCACCGTCGTGAAGGTTTACGACGGCATGACCTCGGTAAGTTCGACCGGTGGATCGATAACCGTTTCATTGGCGGATTTCATCAAGGCCGATCGCGTGCGGTATGTATCAAACACCTCGGGTGTGGGGCTTACCGGAAAGACGCGTGCGCAGGCATGCCGTCTTGTTGACGCGCTCGATGACT
>DAOPXQ010000374.1:0-2115 GCA_035352395.1 Treponemataceae bacterium
CCCGCGCGAAATCAGTTTTAATTCTCTCCGGCTAAACCGACGCGAATGACGGAAGCAACCCTCTCGACGCACTGTAGGCCTTTCGCCTCGGCGAGCGCGGCGCGCATCTCTGCCTCGCGCACGGGATGCGTGATGACGGTAACCGTGGCGAGCCCTTCCTTGACATCCATCTGCTGGAGCATTTCGATGCTGACCGAGTGCTTGGCGAAGATATCGGCGAGCGTCGCGAGGGCGCCGGCCGTGTCCTTGACGACGCAGCGGACGAAGAACTTGGTGACGCACTCGTCGATCGGGATCACCTTGCGTTCGTTGAGCGCGAAGTCCGTGTCGCGGTCGAAACCCGCGCCGCGGCGGAAGGCGAGGTTCATTACGTCGCCGACGACGGCAGACGCCGTGGGAAGCTCTCCCGCGCCGCGGCCGTAGAGCATCGCGTCCCCGAGGCTCGAGCCACGGATGAATATGGCGTTGAATACGTCGTTGACGCTCGCCAGGGGATGGGATTTCTCGATCATCACCGGATGCACGCGGAGCTCGATGCCCTTTTCGTGGTTGATTCCCATCGCGAGGATCTTTATCTCGTAGCCGAACTCGCGCGCGGCGACGAAGTCCGCGGACGTGATCGCCGTAATGCCCTCGCGGTAGATGTCGTTGTAGTCGACAGTGCAGCGGAACGCGAGGCCGGCGAGGATCGCGAGCTTGTACGTCGCGTCGTATCCCTCGACGTCGTTCTTGGGATTCGCCTCTGCGTATCCGAGCGCCTGCGCCTCCTTGAGCGTTTCCGAGAAATCCGCGCCCGATGCGCTCATCTTAGTCAGTATGTAATTGGTCGTGCCGTTGACGATCCCGTAGATCCGCTCGATGTTGTTCGCTGAAAGCGAGTTGCGGATGGACTGCAGTACCGGTATGCCGCCGCCGACGGCCGCCTCGTAGAGAATGGTGCAGCCATGCGCCTTCGCGAGTTCGGTAAAACGCTTGCCGTGCTTCGCGATCACTTCCTTGTTGGATGTGACGACGTTCTTCCCGGCCTCGAGCGCCGCCTCGATGAATTTCCTCGCGGGGTTCTCGCCGCCGATTACCTCGATGACGGTGTTGATCTCCGGATCGGAGAGGAGGGCGCCCGCGTCCGCGATCAGCATCCCCTTGGGGAGAGCGACGCCGCGGTCGGTCGTCACGTCGAGGTCGGCGATCCTTCGAAGCTCAACCTTGCAGCCCGCGCGCTGTTCGAGCATCTCGCGGTCCTTCAGCAATATTTTAGCGACTCCCGTACCGACGGTGCCGAATCCGATCATTCCAATAACGACGTCTGACATTTTATCTCCTTGATTTCGTGGCGATATATTATATCACGGCACGCGCGATCGCGCGCCTTATTTTTTTTCATCGAGACCGGCCGTTCCCGGCAACCGGTACACATCCTCGACCCCGTCGACCAGAATGCCGCCCATCCCGAGCTCGAGCGGGAGCGCGATGTCGATGTCGTAGCGGTCTCCGACGGAAAGGCACTCGGCGGGCTTGGCGCCCGCGCGTTCCGCGGCGGTAAGGAAGGGTAGTCGATGCGGCTTGGAAACCCCAGTGGTGTCGAGCCCAATTATCTCGGGGAAAAATCCCGAAACCCCGAGCGCGTCGAGGGTTTTTCGCGCGGGGAGCACCGGGTTGTTCGTCACCGCGATGAGCTTGAAGCGCGACGAGAGGACAGTGAGGGTTTCGGCGAGCCTATCGTCGCGGCCCAGAAAATCCGCGGGCTCAAGCAGTTCCTCGCGCCAGCGCACGCTTTCCTCTATCGGTATGCCGAAGTGGATGAGCGCGTTCCCAAGGCTGATTTTCTTCCCGTGATCGCGGAAATACTCCTCGCGGAACGCCGCGACGGCCTTGCGCGCCTCGTCGTCCGTCATCCCGCGCAATCGCGCGAAACGCCGCACCTGCACGTCGACCTGCTCGTGCGCGTAATCGGCGTTGGTGTAGAGGGTTGAGTCAATGTCGAAGATTATGCACCTGGTTCGTTCGGGGATTCTGAATATCTTCATGTCGAAAGGTATTTCTCCGTATAGAGCGCGTGGCGCGCGGGGTCAGGCGAAAAGCGCCTCGTCTCGCGGACCATAGCCTTCGCGGCCTCCG
>DAOPXQ010000375.1:0-2103 GCA_035352395.1 Treponemataceae bacterium
GCGGCCGTCGCGGCGGTGAAGGGGTATAAGCTCATCCTGACGATGCCCGAAACCTTCAGCATCGAGCGGCGTAAGCTCCTTAAGGCGTATGGGGCGGAGCTCGTACTCACCGAAGGCTCTAAGGGAATGAAGGGCGCGATCGCGAAGGCCGAGGAACTCGCGGCCCAGAATCCGCGCGCGTTCATTCCTCAGCAGTTCGAGAATCCCGCCAATCCCGAGATTCATCGCACGACGACGGGCCCCGAGATTTGGGAAGACACGAACGGAAAGGTCGACATATTCATATCGGCCGCGGGCACTGGCGGAACGGTGACCGGAGCGGGCGAGTTCCTCAAATCGAAGAACCCCGCCGTAAAGGTAGTCGCAGTCGAGCCCGCCGCCTCGCCGGTTTTGTCCGGCGGCCAGCCGGGACCGCACAAGATTCAGGGTATCGGGCCGGGTTTCGTCCCCGGCGTTCTCAACGCCGGGATCATCGACGAGATCTACCTCACCGACGACGTGAAGGCCGGAACGATCGCCCGTAGGGCCGCGCGCGAAGAGGGACTGTTGGTGGGCATCTCGTCGGGAGCGGCGCTCGAGGCGGCGCTGACGATCTCGAAGAGGCCCGAGAATAAAGGCAAGACGATCGTCGCGATCCTTCCGGATACCGGCGAGCGCTATCTTTCGATATGGCTTTGGGAAGAATAGGAGAATAAAACGATGGGTAAAAACTACAAGTTCGACACGTTGGCGGTACACGGCGGGCAGTCCCCCGACCCGACGACCAAGGCTCGCGGCGTGCCCGTGTGGCGCACGACCGCGTACAACTTCGACTCGGCCGAGCATGGCGCGAATCTCTTCGCGCTCAAGGAACTCGGGTTCATCTACTCAAGGCTCGGTGATCCGACGGGCGCCGTTCTAGAGAACCGGCTCGCGCTGCTCGATGGCGGCGTCGCGGCCGTCGTGACCGCCTCGGGAACCGCGGCTATTCACTATACCGCGCTTACCCTCGCGCGCGCGGGCGACGAGATCGTCGCGGCACGCAACCTGTACGGCGGCACCTACACGATGTTTACCGTGCTTCTAAAGGACCAGGGAATCACGGTCAAGCTCGTCGACGCGCTCCATCCCGAGAACGTCCGCAAGGCGATAACCGACAAGACTCGCTTCGTGTTCACCGAGGTGGTGGGCAATCCATCGCTCGACGTCGTGGATATTCCCGCGCTCGCCAAGGTGGCGCATGAGCGGCATATCCCTCTCGTCGTCGACTCGACCTTCACGCCGCCCTCGAATTACCGTCCGATAGAAGACGGGGCCGATATCGTCATCCATAGTTTGAGCAAGTGGATCGGCGGTCATGGATCGGGGATCGGGGGAGTCGTGGTAGACTCGGGAAAGTTCGACTGGAAGAGCTCGAACGTGCCGCTCCTCAAGGAGCCCGATCCCGCGTATCACGGGCTTCGCTGGGCTTACGACCTTCCGGCGCCGCTCGCGCCCGCGGCCTTCGCGTTCCGCTTCCGCACCGATCCCCTCCGTAACCTCGGCGCGTGCCTCTCGCCCGACAATTCCTGGATCTTCATCCAGGGCACGGAGAGCCTCGCCGTCCGCATGGAGCGGCATAACGCGAACGCGCTTAAGGTTGCCGAGTGGCTCGCGAAGCAGCCGAAGGTCGCGTGGGTGCGGTATCCGGGGCTCAAGGGCGACCCGTCAAACAAAACCGCCGCGAAGCTGTTCGGCGGTCGCTCGAGCGGCGGCGGCACGGGCTTCGGCGGCATGGTCGTGTTCGGCATCAAGCCCGACGCGAAGGGAAGCGGCCGCGAGAAGGGGCAGCGCTTCATCGACGCTCTCGAGCTCTTCTCGAACCTCGCGAACGTCGGCGACGCGAAGAGTCTCGCGATCCATTCGGCGAGCACCACGCACTCGCAGCTGACCGACGAGGAACAACTCGCCGCGGGCCTACCGCCCGACCTCGTGCGCCTCTCGATCGGTATCGAGGACATCGACGATATCATCGAGGACCTTAAGCAGGCGTTGGAGAAGGCGTAGGGATACCGGACTGAAAAACAGACCCTGTCGCGCGATGCGGCAGGGTCTTTCCCGGAATTTAGATCCGATGTTATCGAT
>DAOPXQ010000376.1:0-2100 GCA_035352395.1 Treponemataceae bacterium
GGGCGCTGCCGGTCAGGTTGAGCCTGAATCCCAGATTTCCCGAAAAGGGAAAGGGGTTAACAGCGGGCGCGGTGGTTTTGGGCGAATCGGGGATCTTGATCTCTTCCTGCTTGAGTATCCTGCCCGCGAAGGCGTAAGTGCGGGCCCAGTACTCCTCGGTGACGCTCGAGACGATGACCCCGGTATGCGGGCCCTCCGAGGCGGCGTGGATAAAGGTCCCCCCGCCAAGATAGATGCCGACGTGGGTTAAGCGCCCGACGGTGTTGAAGAAGAGGAGGTCGCCAGGCTCCCGGGCGTCGTCCTTGATGCGCGACGATCGGGCGGCGAGGGCGGAGACGGTACGGGGAACGGCCTCGCCCGTGCACTCGAGGGCGGCGCGGTACACGAGACCCGAGCAGTCCATTCCCTCGGCGGTGGTGCCGCCCCGCACGTAGGGCGTGCCGATGTACGATCGCGCGGATTCGATAAAGTCCTTCCTGAGCGACTTAGGTCCCCTGCCCGTCGTGACCGGCGTCGCGTCCTTGACCGGCCCTTCCGCCGCGATTCCGGCTGGCGCGAGCGCGGCAAAGAGGAGCGTTAGCGCGACAAGATGCAACCCGGAGTTCGATCCATGTGTCATAATGATGATATACTAAACTACCCGCAGGATTAATTTAAGGGGTTTGAATATGAAAGCGATTGAAAGAAAGCCATGGGCGTTTCTTGACGCCTGGCGGGGAAAGAGCTTTGCCGGCGAATGGCCGACCGTCCCCGAGATGTTCAGGATAACCGTCGAGCGGTTTCCAGACAGACCCTGTTTTACCGCGTTTGAGCCGGATCGCGTAACCCTGACGTACCGCGAGGCGCTGGAAAGGATCCAGACCGTGGCGTCCTGGCTCGCCGGGGAGGGCGTCGGTTCCGGCGATCGCGTCGCAGTGTCCGGCAAGAACTCGCCCGAGTGGGCCGTCGCGTACCTGGGAACGCTGTTCGCGGGCGCGACCGTCGTCCCGATCGATTATGGCCTTCACGACAACGAGATCGAGAACCTGCTTTCCGCCTCCAAGCCGAAGATGTTCTTCGTCGACGAGGAAAAGCTCGGGCATTTCGGCTCGGTTAAGCAATCCGGCCGCGTGCTTTCCTTAAGCAAAAAGCACCCTGAGTCGTATGTGTATAATCTCGTCCCCGCCAAGAAAGCCAAAATCCGCCCCGCGTCGGAGAACGACACGGCGGCGATCATGTTTACCTCGGGCACGACCGGCACGCCGAAGGGCGTCATGCTGAGTCATCGGAATCTCGTGTCGGACTGCTATATCGCGCAGACCAACCTGAGTATCTTCGAGACCGACGTGTTTTACGCGCTCCTTCCGATCCATCACGCGTACACGATGCTCGCCGTGTTCATCGAGGCGATTTCCGTGGGCGCCGAGGTCGTGTTCGGCAAGAGTATGGCCGCGTCGCGGATGCTCAAGGAACTTCGTGAGGGAAAGGTCACGATGCTACTCGGCGTGCCGCTCCTTTTTAACAAGCTGCTCTCGGGAATCCTGAAGGGCATACGGGAAAAGGGCATCATCGTCTATGGCGTCATGAAGGTCCTGATGGGTGTTTCGTATCTCGTTAAGAAACTCACGGGAAGGAATCCCGGAAAGAAGCTGTTCGCGGCGGTTCTGGAGAAGTCGAGCATCTCGTCGCTGCGCATCGCCATTTGCGGCGGCGGTCCGCTCGCCGCGAGCGTGTTCCGCATGTTCAACGAGCTCGGCATAGATTTTATTCAGGGTTACGGCCTGACCGAGACATCGCCGATCGTCGCGCTGAACCCGCGCGATCGTTTCAAGATCAAGAGCGTGGGCCGCTACTTCCCGCCGTACATGGAAATGAAGATCCTCAACCCGGACGCGAAGGGTGTCGGTGAGGTCGCGATCCGTGGCCCGATGGTCATGCAGGGATATTACAACATGCCCGAGGAAACCGCGAAGGTTCTTTCGCCCGACGGGTGGCTTTCGACCGGGGACCTGGGCTGGCTCGACAATCAATACTATCTTTATCTGTGCGGGCGCGCGAAGAACGTGATCGTCACCGAGGGCGGAAAGAACGTGTATCCCGAGGAGATCGAGAACGCCTTCC
>DAOPXQ010000377.1:0-2097 GCA_035352395.1 Treponemataceae bacterium
CGCTTTCGGGCTTTCCCGAGGCCTTTCTCGCGTCGGGCGATTCTATGCCATGATCTACCGCGTTGCGGAGTATATGCACGAGAGGGTCGGATATCTGCTCTATGACGTTCTTGTCCATCTCGGTGTCCTGGCCGGTAACGATAAAATCGATGGGCTTGCCGGTCTTTCGGGAAAGATCGCGGACGAGACGCGTCATTTTCTGGAAGAGCCCGTCAAGCGGGATCATCCGGATCATCATCGTGGTTTCCTGGATCTCGCGGCTTATCTTGTTAAGGCTCGCGAATGACTTGCCGAAACCGTCGAGCTGCAATCCCTCAAGGTCCGGGTTGTTGATCACCATTGATTCCGCGGTGATCAGCTCTCCGACCAGCTCGAAAAGCTTGTCGAGCTTTGCCGTATCGACGCGGATTTCCTTTCGAACCATTTCGCGGCCAGGCTGGGAATCGGCTTGCGAGACCTGTGCCTTCTGTTTCTGCAGCGCCTCGGCGACTCGATCGGGATCCACGACGCCCTTCGCGACGAGAATTTCCCCGAGCGGTCGTTCCTGCTCGTCTAGGGCCTCGCGAATGGTATCGTCCCGTACGGCGCCCATGTCCACGAGAATCTCGCCGAGCGGCTTGTATCCACCCGTCTGTGAGGCCTTGTCCTCCGCGGGTCGTTCGCTTTCGCGCTCATGGATGACGACGGTTCGCAGGGCCGCTCGCAGTTGGTCTATCGTCGCCATCGAGGTGTTCACGAACGATTCGCCGACGGGAACCTTCGCGGTCCTTGCCCTGTCAAGCGATGTCTCGAAGTTCATGCACCTTCGCTCGAGAAACGCGTATCCGAAGAAACCCGCGTTACCCTTAATGGTATGTATCGCGCGGAATACGTCGTTTATCGCGTCTTCGTTTACGACCGATGGATTGATGCCGAGGAGAATGCCCTCGGCGCGGTCGACGAGATCCGAGCATTCGCCGATGAAACGCTGAACCATGTCCGCCGTGACTAATTCCGTCAGGCAGATTTCGTTCACCCCGATTGCCGTCGAGCGGAGATTCGCTATCAGCGCCGTGACGTTCGCGGTCTGAGCCTTCGCGATATTCTCGCCGGACGCGTCCTCGTATTCCGTTTCCACGATGCCGATGAGCTTTCTCAGCGTGTCTATCGTCGCGTAGATAACGTCGAGAGAGTCTTGCGTGACGGGCACGTGCTCTTTAAGAAACACATCGAGAAGTGTCTCGGCCTCATGCGTGAGTTTTTTGACGTTCTCGAACCCTAAGAATCCGGCGGATCCCTTTACCGAATGGAAAAGGCGAAAGACGGAATTGAGCTGAGACATACAATCGTTCGTGTCGATCCGCGAAAGTTGGGCTTCAGAATCGTCAAGGCGTTCATATCCTTCGGCGACGAATGAAGACAGAATCTCGCGTGTTTCATCGTCTATACTTTTTGGCATGGCCCTTGTGATACTCCCTAACAATTAGAAAGTGTAAGGGATGAAAAAATAATAGCAATAGTTCCCGTGTTAAAAAATCAGATGGGAAAGGTGAGAGTGACGCGCGTGCCGCGTTCGCGATCGATCTCGAGCGCGCCGTCGATTTGCGCGGCAAGACCCGCGATGAGCTTAAGGCCGAATGTTTGCGGGTTAGTGACGCTTATCCCGGGAGGGATGCCGGATCCGTCGTCCTCGTAGAGGATCGTGACTGTATCGCCCGAGTGCGACGCGCCGATGGAGATCGCGCCGTTGCCTCGCTCGGTAAAGGCGTGCTTCATCGTGTTGGAAATAAGCTCGTTGACGATCATTCCGACGCATGAGATACGCTGTACGTCGAGCTTGATGTTTTCTATATCCGTGTCGATCTCGACCTTGTATCGATCGGGAAATACGCTGATGATTTCCTCGATGAGCGAGGGTAAATAATCCGCGAGCGATATGGCGTTCACGTCGTCCGACCGATATAGCTTGTCGTACAGAACGCCCATCGCCTTCAAGCGCCCTATGGCGTTCCTGAGCGCGCCGATCGCTTCCCCGTTTTTAAGGGAGTCAATCTGGAGCGTGAGCAAATTAACGATCATGCTCATGTTGTTCTTGATGCGGTGGTGTACCTCGAATAG
>DAOPXQ010000378.1:0-2089 GCA_035352395.1 Treponemataceae bacterium
ATTCGGTCTCGGGGGCGAACCCGATCCTCGGAAATCGTTATTACGAATTATTCAGCTATGGGCTCGACTACCCAATGGCCGTGGCCCACTTTCGCCTCGTCGTTCCCAAGGGGCGCGAGATTCGGATAAAGCAGCACCTCCGCGAGCTTCCGGTATCCGAACGCGCGACAAACGACGGCGGCAAGGAACTGATCTGGGAGGAAAAGAACTCCCCGGCGATTAAGATGGACGAACGGGCCCCCAGTTGGTACGAGGCGTATCCATGGATAGAGATGGGCGAATGGGATACCTGGGAAAGCGTCCGCGCCTGGGGCCGATCGGTCTTTCCGGATCGCGAAAAGTCGGCAAAATCGCTCGCGCGCACCTATGCCGAGATTCTCGAGAAGGCGGGATATGCCGAAGGCGCGAAGCCGTCGGCCGAGGATAGGCTGCTCGCCGTGCTCCGCTTCGTGCAGGACGAGATCCGCTACTTCGGTATAGAGATCGGGGACAACTCGCACCGTCCGAGAAACCCGCAAGAGGTCGTCGCGACCCGGTTCGGGGACTGCAAGGACAAAGCGGCGCTCTTTTGCGCGCTCGCGAGCCTTGCCGGGTGGGAGGCGTATCCCGCGCTCGTAAACTCCGACCAGGGGAAAAATCTCGGCGAGTGGCTGCCCTCCCCGCGCGCGTTCGACCACGTGATAGCGGCTGTGCGCGGCCCGAACGGGCTCATGTGGTTCGACCCGACCATTTCCTATCAGGGCGGGAAGATCGGCTCGATATGGGCGCCGGACTACGGCACGGTAATGATCCTTTCCGCCGACGGCCCGGCGCTCTCGCAGATGCCGTCCCAGGGCGAGGAAACCGTCGACGTCCACGAAACCTATTCCTCCGACGGGTACGAGAATCCCGGCAGGCTCGAGGTCGTCTCGACCTTCCGCGGGTACGAGGCCGACAAGATGCGCTTCAAACTCGCGAACACCGGTCGCTCGAGCATCGAGAAGGATTATCTGGAATTCTACCAGCAATCCTTCCCTAAGGCGGAGAAGAAGACAGACATCGCGACGGAGGACGACCGGGACGCGAACGTGCTCGTGATGCGCGAGTCGTACTCGATACCGGAACTCTGGAGCGTAAAGGAAGGGGAGTCGCAGCCGAAGCTCTATGTTTACCCCTACACCTTCAGCGGGTATTTTTCCGGAGTCGGCAACATGGGCTCGTCGCGCAAGGCCCCGCTCGCGCTCAAATACCCCTGGAAGGCAAGCCATAGCATCACGGTCCACCTTCCGGAGGACCTCAAGGTTGAAGAAAGCGACTATGCCTCGGATAACCCCTGGTACCGGCTCAAATACTCGGCATCGAAGAACGGGCTCGACGTGGAGCTCCGGTTCGATTACGAGCCGACGGCGGAAACGGTCGCGGCGAACGATTTTGGGGTTTTTAGGAAAAGGCTCGAAACCGACAGCGACGATTATCTCGGGTACACCCTAACGGGCGGCAAGGAAGAGGAAGTCGCCAAGGCGCCGCAAGAGCCCAAAATGCCCCTATCGGTCGGACTCGCGCTGATCGTGACCGCGGCGGCCGCGGCGTACGGCTTTGGGCTCGCGCGCGGGAAAAAATCCGCAAAACAAGACTGGTAAGCCCCGGCGGGTATCGGTTATACTGATTCGGTCATGAAATTCAACTTTCTCGCGAAATATTGGAGTTACTATTTAATCGGCGCGAAGAACACCATTCTTCTCGCCATACTCGCCGTCGCGTTCGGCGTGCTCATCGGCCTAACCTTAGCACTCGCGAGGGTCGGCAAGAACAAGCCGCTCGGCTTTCTCGCGACCGCGTACGTGGAGTTCATCCGCGGAACGCCGCTTTTGGTGCAGCTGTTCATCATCTACTACGGTCTGCAGGCCATCGGCATTCGCTTTCCCGACATCCCGTTCGTGTCGAAGATACTCGGCATTAACTTCGCCGACTTCATGGCGGGCGTCATCACCATGGGCATCAACTCGGGCGCGTACGTCTGCGAAATATTCCGCTCGGGCATTCAATCGATCGACAAAGGACAGACCGAGGCCGCGAGATCCCTTGGCCTTTCGGAGAGAAAGACCCTCAG
>DAOPXQ010000379.1:0-2067 GCA_035352395.1 Treponemataceae bacterium
TGCGTTACGTGCAACAATGTCGAGTCTCCGCTTTCCGCGATCCTTTGCAAAAGATCCAAAACCCTTGCCCGGTGCCCGCCGTCGAGGCCATGGCAGGGTTCGTCGAGTATCAGGAGGGGCGGTTGCTTGATGGCCGCGCGCGCTATCAGTATTGCCCTTTGCTCGCCGTATGAAAGATCCCGGAAAAGGATTGAACCCTTGCCGGTAAAACCCGCGATTCTGAGCCACTTATCGGCGAGCTCTTTTTCTTCCTCCCCGCATTGCTCGTAGAGGCCGATCGAATCGTGCAGGCCCGACAGGATGACCGACTCGAGGGGAAGATCCCCCAAGAAGCGATACTCCGTATGTAGGCGGTACGACACGATGCCCATTTTCTTCTTTAGCTCCCAGATTGTCTCGCCCGATCCCCGCCGGGCGCCGAACAGCCAAACCTCGTTGCGGAAAACCTGGGGATTGTCCCCGGTGATAAGCTCGAGCAGGGTTGTCTTTCCCGAGCCGTTCGGGCCGCGTATAAGCCAGTGTTCCCCGCGTCGGAGCGTCCAATTAACGCCGTCAAGGACCTTTCGCTCCGACCATTCCACGGTCACGTTTTTCATCTCGACAAGCGTGTCTGAATGATCGCGCGAGCCTTCGGACATCATGATCCGGCTTTGCTCCCGGGCGTCGTTCAGGGCATCGCCGATATCGGCGTATATCGAGCGTGCGCCATCGCGCGAACCACTTGTCTCATAATCGCCTCGCGTGCCCGTGAACGAAACCTTTCCGTCCGATATCTCAAGGACGTGTGAGATGAAGTTCGGAATGCCGTCGGGACTGTCCATCGCGACGATGGTTTGCGTTCCGGGAATACCGTCGGAAAGGAGACGGCTTAACGAATCGCGAGAGGCCGCGTCGAGTCCGTCGAAGGGTTCGTCTAAAATAAGAAGGCGGATTTTCGAAGTGAGCGCGCGGCAGAATAATGTTCGGCGAATCTCGCCGGTGGAGAGATACTTAAGCCCTCGGTCGAGTATTCGCGCGATTCCGCATTGAATGGCGGCTGGGTGGTTTTCCAGGCCCTGACCGGCGGGATAGCGAACCACGTCGCTTGGGCTTAGGGTTTCGGCGATATACGCGCGCGGGGTCCGCCCAATGTCGACGCCGCCCTCGACGAAGTCGGAATCGTCCCTCCGGCGCTCTTCCTCGATAAGCCAAGCGGCCGCCTCAAGCGAGACGAGCGCGACTGAATCGCCAAACCCGTTTTCGTAGCTACCGTCGTCGGAAGGAAGAATTCCTTTCTTGCCGGCAAGGGCCGATATCAAGGCGCTTGCGCCGCTGTCGTTAGTGCCGGTTACGAGCCAGCGCTCGCCGTCCCGCATCGAAAAAGTTACCGAACGCAGGATCGCGTTCGTGCCGTCGCGTATGTCGCAGTTCCTCAGAAAGATGCCCATGAGTGGATCATAGCCCGAATGAAAGGTTTGAAAAAGGGGAGTCGTTTACCCCAGCAGATACGTTTTTCGTATTATGCGCGCGATTTCGAGGCGGGTTTTCTTGGCGGCCTCGGTTCCCACGAGCGCCGTTTTTTGCATAAAGCCGATATCGTATTCCCCGATTTCGGGACCGGCGCCGTAGATGGTCAGGCCTTCGCCGAACGGGCTGTTCTCGAGCACTATTCGCGGTACAAGGCCTAAGCCGAGCCCAAGCCTGACGAGCGCAAGGACCGCCTCGTTGCCGGCCGCCTCGGCGGCGATATCCGGCTTGATCCCGCGAAGCCGAGCCCATCGCTCAAAGCGTTCCCGCGCCGGACCCGCTTTTGGCAGGATGAGCGGGATCCCCGTAAACGGGTTCGTCGGTTTTTTCTCGAGGCTCGCGGCGAGGAGCCCGGAGTTCTTCGGCGATATCTTGTCTATCTCCAGCGTCAGATCGCCGAATGCGCCCGACTTCGAGGCCACGAAAACGAGCGGGCTTTTCCTGACCGAGAAACATTCGATGTCGCGATACCCGTTCGGCGGAAGGGCGTCGAGCGCCAGTTCGGCGCGGCCCTCGCGAATGGCGTCGGCCGCGTCCGACGGATCGCCGGTTTCCACCGAG
>DAOPXQ010000380.1:0-2065 GCA_035352395.1 Treponemataceae bacterium
TTCTCGCGGGAGCACGGGCAGTCGAACCGAATCTCCCGGTCGAGCACCGACGCGGGCTTCATGCCGCGGAAAAGGCCATAGATGATGTCTTCCCTGTTTCCGCCCTCGGCGAACCAGGTCCCGAGCGACGGGGCCGCGGCGAACGCGCGCTCCGCCTGGGCAACGAGCTCGGGATCGGCCCCGGGCATGGTCTGAAGGTACAGCGCGCCAGCGCCGGCTACCCTGCCCTCGCGGTCAAACTGCACGCCGGAGTTTACCGCCGTCCGGGTTTGCTCGGACACGAGAAAATACTCGGCCAGATCCTGCGCGATGTTTCGATGGCGAATCTCGACCGTGCCGGTTACCGGCTCGCGGGCGCCCTCGGGAAAGCGGATGACGGAAAGCGTCCCGTCCCCGAAATACGGCGCGAGGTCCCAGCTCTCGGGAGCCTTTTCCACGGGCACGGGATCTTGTAGAAGGAAACCGCGAACGAATCCCGAGCTGTCCGCCTCCACGGAAAAGCCGGCCGCGGGGCCGTTCGTGTCGTACCGGAGGATCGCGCGGTCGCGGCCCTTCATCGTCGGGATCAGGATCGCGCCGCAGAGGCTCGCCTGTCCGAGGATCATCGTTTCAAGGAGCCCAAGCCGATGCTGGGCGCGCATCTGGGCGACGAACCGGGTTCCGTGGAAAAACGCGCCTCGGAGGGCGCCGTCGCCGAGAAGGAATATCGTCATCCCGTCGGGATGCATGGTAGAAAGGCGTTCTTCGAGAACGGGATCGTTTATTGCGGCTCGTATCATGAAGCCGAGTATAGTAAATCGGTCGTATGGACGCAAGTCAGAAAAAAGGATAGAGTTGCAAAATCATGACGACAGCAACAATTTCCCCCAAGAAGGGTCCATCCATTATTACAGACCGCGCGGCCCTACCAATGTTCGCGCTGACCCTTCCAATCGTGTTCGAGTCGCTCTTCAGGATTCTCGTATCCTCGATCGACACGATCATGCTCAGTTCCTACTCGCAGGAATCGGTCGCCGGCGTCGGAATGATCGGCCAGTATATCTTTTTCCTGCAGATCCTCTTTAACATCACCTGCGTCGGCACGAGTATCGTTCTGTCCCAATACCTCGGGGCAAAGCGGGGCGAGGACGCGCGGCACGTCGCGCAGGCGAGCGCCGTCATGGTTATCGGCGCGGCCGTCGCGATATGCGTCGGCGTCTGCCTTGGCGCGGCCCCGCTGCTTTCGCTGTACCAGATAGAGCCCGCGGTCCGGAATTTCGCCTGGCAGTATTTCGTCATCTACGGCGGCATCGGCTCGCTGTTCATCGCGTTCAACATGCTCCAGGGAACCATCCTCCGCGCGTACGGATACACGAAAGACGCCATGTACATCTCCATCGCGGCGAACCTCATCAACGTGGTCGGAAACGCCCTTTCACTGTATGGCTGGTTTGGGCTTCCGGTAACCGGCGTCGTCGGCGTCGCGGCCTCGTCCGTGGTTTCCCAGCTAGCGGCGTGCTTCCTGCTTGCCTGGCGCATAGGGAAACACCCCGACGTCCAGTTTGGGCTCAAGGGCTGGAAGAATATCCCCCGGGACATTTATCGGAAAATCCTTTCGATCGGCATCCCGACCGCGGGCGAGAATATGTCCTATAACGTCGCCCAGATCGTCATCATGGCGATGGTCTCCACCTTTGGCACCTTCGCGATGTCGGCCATGGTTTACAATCAGACGATCGTCCGCTTCGTATACGTCGTCGCGATGTCGATCGGGAACGCCGTTCAGATTAAAACCGGGTATTTCGTCGGCGCGGGAAAGCCCGACGAGGCCTATCGAAGGCTGTATCGCTACCAGGCGATCGGCACAGCGATCTCCATCGCCATGATCCTCTTCATCAACTTCGCCAAAGCGCCGATTATGGGCTTTTTTACCCATGACCAGGGAATCATCGATATTCTATCGACCTTGCTAATATGCTCCATCTTCGTGGAATTCGGCCGATCGCTCAATCTCGTCACGATACCGGGGCTCAAGGGCGCCGGAGACGTCAAATTCCCTGTGTTTTACGGAATTTTCTCGATGTGG
>DAOPXQ010000381.1:0-2039 GCA_035352395.1 Treponemataceae bacterium
TTCCCCGTAAGGTACAGTTTCTCGAATTCCTCGCGGCTAACTTCCTCCGTTCGCGCGCATCCCGTAATGGACACGAGCGCCGCGGCCATCGCGACGAGGACAAGGGACGTTGCTTTCATTTCTTCTCCGACGGGGGCGCGTCGCCGCGCCGACTATATAACGAAACGATCGACCGTTTCCGAGACTTTCCTGATGCTTTCGCCGTTCTCGTCGGCGGTTCCCTCGAACCGCTTGCAGAGGGTATCCATCTCGCGCGTCAGGCTCAGCGCCTTGTCCACGCTCGAGGTTATCCCGTTGGCGGCGAGCTTGAGCTCGTTCACCGAGCCGGATACGCCGCGTACCTCGTTTCGTATCTCCTCGGTATTGGCGGTAACCGCCTGGCAGCTCCCGCGCAGGGAGTTGATCGTCCCAAGGATCTCGCGCGATCCGGTGTTCTGTTCGTCCATCGAGTTCCGAAGCTCGGTCACGAGCGTATTGATCGAGACGATCTTCGTGTTTATGCCGCTAAAGCTCTCGAGTGAGGAATTCGACGCCGCGACTATCCCGCCTATCACGCCGTGGATGTCGTCGAGCAAGCGCTTAATCGAGGTGGACTGATCCATGGACGTGGACGCGAGTTTACGGATCTCGTCGGAAACGACCGCGAAGCCCTTTCCGGCGTCACCCGCGTGGGCGGCCTCGATCGCGGCGTTCATCGCGAGCAGGTTCGTCTGGTTCGCGATCGTCTCGATCAGCATATTCGCCTCGGACAGGCGCTCCGAATGGCGCTTAATCTCGGCGATCTTTTGGGCCATCTCTTCCTGAATGGCCTTACCTGACTCAGAGTCGGCGACGAGCGACTGGTACTGCCCCGCGACCATCTCGATGGTCCGGTTCACCGACTCGATGTTCGCGCTCATTTCCTCTATCGCCGCGAACGACTGCGTCAGCGCCGAGGATTGCGTCACGACCTCGCGGTTCAACGCCTCGATCTTCCCCTCCAGGCGGGAAATCTCGCCGAAGGTTTCCTGGGTCATCCCGTTCTGTCGGGTTGCGTGATCGCGAATGCCGTTAATGGTCAGGATGCATTCCTCGATCGCCTTCCGCGTCTTCGCCGAATCGTCGCGCAAGGAGTTTCCCGCGCCCGAAAGCGCCACGAGCGACTCCCGGATGGAGACGACGATATCGCGCAGCTTCGCCACGAATTGGTTGAAACTGACGGCAAGTCCCGTAATCTCGTTTTCTTTCTTGACGGGTATGGTTACCGAAAGATCTCCCGTTCCGTTCGATATTTCCTTCATAGGACCAGACACGAGGCGCAACGGATCGAAGAGCATCCGGGAAACCAGGAATATCATCCCGAAGCCGAGGAGGACGCACACGAACACCGCGACAAGCTGCCTCATCGCGAACGCGACGACGTTAGACTGCAATTCGGCGCCGTCGAAATCGCAGGCGACGATCCCGACGACCGTGCCCGCGGGGTCCCTTATCGGGACGCATACCGTGATAAGCCAACCCCACCCGTCCTGCTTCTCCAAGCCGGATTTGTATTCCTTGCCCGACGCGAACGTCTCCGCGAAACCGGGACCATACACGCTGACGTCTTCCTCGTCCCCGATGGCGGAAAAATTCTCCGTGTCGTCGGGCGTCGTGCTGCCGTCCACGACGTACAGGTACTTGCCGTCGTCGGTACGGATCATCGTATACACGAATTTACAGTTTGACTGGGACTTTGCCTTGAGCATCGAGGCTTGCAACTCGCCATAATAGGGATCCGTCGCGTCCAGAGACCGCGAAATCCGCCGAAACCCGGCGACATCGATCCCGGAGGCGACTGCCCGCGCGAAGGGAAGCCCGTTGGCGGAGAAGATCTCCGTGGATGCCCGCTCCATCGTCTTTACCGACATGGACATAAAGACGAAACAGAACAGAAACACAAACCCGCAGAACAGTAGGAGAATGCGTAGCTTAAGGCTGTCTCGAATCTTCATTGTCGCGTCCTATTTCTTCTTAAAGCAGACATCGACCTCAAAAGGGCCATTCGCGGAGGTAAACGG
>DAOPXQ010000382.1:0-2025 GCA_035352395.1 Treponemataceae bacterium
CGTGCGTCGATATGTATTTTTTTTACGATATGCCCTACGCGGATATCAGCGAGGTAACCGGACTTCCGGTAAACACCATTAAATCGCACGTTTTTCGCGCCAAGAAGCTCCTTCGGGAACGCCTTGACGAAGGAGGGAAAAATGAAGTGTGAAGTTGCGTTTGACCGTTATCTCTCGCTCGACAAGAACGAACGAGTGCCATTCGAGATAACCTTGCACCTTCTCGTCTGTCCCTCGTGCAGAACTAGCGTCCGGTTACTGACCAAGGCGGAGCGTTCGATCGCCAATCCGATGACCCCTGTCTCGGCGCGCGTTACCCCGTTCGCTCCGGAGCTTTCTCCCTCGCGCGCGGTGTCCTCCGATCCAATAATCGCGGCCGCGATGGCCCGCATCAGCGCGTCCGGGCTTTCGTATGTCCCGATCGAGCGGCACGTTTCCTTTTCCCGATGGGTTCTCGCCGGCGTCGGCCTCGCCGCGGGTTTCGCGGTCATTCCGGTGAGCCAGATTGGGTCTTGGGGGTATGACACCTTTGGGACGGCTTTCTCCCTTCCCCTGTGCATAGTCTTTGGGCTTGCGCTCGCCGTGTACGGCGGGCTATTCATCGGCACGAATATCGACTTCTTCGTCAAGAAATTCGGCTTTCAGCATACGGCCTAAGGGCGATATCGAGTTGGGCGTAAAAAAAACCGCGGTGGATTCCGCGGTTTTTTTATGCGTTCGCCGACTTACGTCTAGTTCCAGAGCGAGGCTGGGTTTAAGGTTGAGCGGTTCTTGAATACGGTAAAGTGAAGGTGCGGCCCGGTGCTCTGGCCGGTGTTGCCGACCGTCCCGATTTTGGTCGCCGTCGTAACGCGCTTTCCTCGCGCGGTTAAAACGGTATTCATGTGCGCGTACATGGTCTGGTATCCGGAATGGTGCGAGACGATCACGTAGTTTCCGTACGTAACGTCATAGCCGACCGACGAAACCGTTCCGTCAAGGGCGGCGTAAATTGCCGTTCCCCTGGCCGTCGCCATGTCCATTCCGTTATGAAAGGTCCTTGATCCGCTGAAGGGATTGTCGCGCCAGCCATAGCGCGAGGAGATATAGTAACCGCCGTGGAGCGGCTTTCGGAACAGGTCCCCGTTGATCTCCTGGATCGTAACCCAGTCGAGTTTCGCGTCCGGGAGGAAAAGAAGGGAACCTGGGGCGACTACGTTATCGGTGATGTTGTTGACGAGAGCGATTTTTTCCAGCGAAACCCGATACTTGTCCGAGATGGATTCCGGGGTGTCGCCTTTTTTCGTTTTATAGATGATGCCGTTTATCGAGGGAATCTTGAGAACCATGCCAATTTGAAGGGTTCTGGTGTTTCGAAGCTTGTTCAGGCTGATGATCGCGTCCTGCGATACCCCGTGAGCCTTGGCGATGGTGCTGACCATGTCGCCTTTTCCAACCATGTATAATTTGTAATACAGTTCCGGGAGTTTTTCCGTTTCGGCGGAGGCATCGGGCCGTTCGGAGGGAAGCCCGGTGTCCGCGCCGCCCATGCCGGTAAAGGCCTCGGGTGCGGCGGCGAGCGAAGGATCAGGGGATTCGACGGCCGCACCCTGCTTGGGCGCGCCGCACGAAATCATTACCGCTAAATATGCTAAAGACGCCGCGCAAAGCGCGAGCGCCCGTCTATGTCGTTTCATGGTTGCTCCAGTATACCATCCGAATAAAAGCTTGTGTTAATTTTCGGCGTAAATCGATTCTAAGTATAGATCATTTTCACTTTTTTCCCAAACCGATCAAGTAGGTCTCGAAGCTTTCCGTCCGGCACGCTTCGGGTTTGAATCCCTTGGCGGCGGTAAAAAGCTCGCGTAGCTTCTTCAAAAAGGCCTGTTGGTCCCCTCCCTGGAAGATTTTAACGACGAAATTCCCCCCGGGCAGGAGCATTTGCTCCGCGTAATAGATCGCGAGCTCGACGAGACCGCTGGATCGCGCGGTATCAACGGTGCGGTTTCCCGTGGTGGCGGGCGCGGCGTCGCAGATAACAAGGTT
>DAOPXQ010000383.1:0-2008 GCA_035352395.1 Treponemataceae bacterium
CGATCTCGATCGCCTTTATATACGCGGGATTCTGCGCGAACACGACGCCGATCGCGTCGTTATAGCCTATCTCGACGGTTTGAGGCTCGGGTACGGTAGCGTCCACGGTTATTGGGGTCATCGATCGAACGCGGAAACCTTCCGCGCCCGCGTGGGCCATGCCGAAGAAAAGAAGAATAACCGTGAGGATGCGCGCGCTTTTTTCCATGACCGTCACTTTCCTTTGATAAATCCCGCGGGATTTTTTGGAACTCCGTTTTCGTGAATCTCGAAATGAAGATGCGGACCGGTTGACTGCCCTGTCGAGCCCACGGTTCCTATAATAGTACCGGATTTGAGTTTGTCGCGCAACTCGATTTTTATTGAAGAAAGGTGACCATAGATGCTTTCCTTGCCGCCTTCGTGCCGGAGTATCACGTGATTTCCGTATATCGGGTCGTATCCCGCGTAAATGACCGTTCCCGCGGCGCACGCCCGTACCGGGGTTCCCGTCGGCGCGGCGAGGTCGATGCCCTTGTGGAAGAGAAGCTTGCCCGTCACGGGGTTTTTCCGCATTCCGAAGCTTGAAGTGACCTTTCCCGTCACGAGGGGAAACAGGAATGACGGCGTTAGGAAATAGGTGCGGAGCGTGCCGTCGAAGCGCCCGTCCGGTATGCAATGGACCTTTGACGATCCCAGGCCGAACGAGATGATGCTTTTGTCGTCCGGATCGAACGAGGACAAGAGGAGGCTCTCGAAGGAGTTCGCGGATGTGTCGGGTAGATAGAGCCCGGGCAGGGTCGGAAGGATGATCGTCCGTCCCGTAAGGCTTTCGCCCATGGACGAGATGCGGTTCACGGTCGCTATGGAGTCGTAAGGAACGCTGCAGCGGGCCGCGATCGTAAGGAGCGTGTCCGCCTTTCGCGCTTTGTACGCGTAAAGCCGCAGGGGAGGGGGTACTCCCTTGACCGGGTTCGCGAGGGCTTTTTGGGCCTCGAGCACGTCATCGGAATATTGCTGGAAAACCGGATCGAACGAGGAGAGTTGCGGGATCAGGGGGAGTGACGGCAGTCCGGCGCGGGGTTTCTTCGCTGTGTCGGCGGTCTGTCGGGGTTTTGCGGAGACGGCGATCGGGCAAAGGAAGGTTACGAGCGCGAGTATTCCCGCGAAGAGCCATGCCCTCCGGGGGCGGTTCATTTTGCCTTGGGTCCGGTCGCGAACGCGAGATAGCCGTAGAGCGCCGCGGCCGCGAGGAACGCGGCGAGCGCGGCAAGTCGGTGCCAGGCGAGGACGAGGTATACGGACGCGGAAATACCGGCAAGGACCGTCATTTTGCGCGCGAGCGACATGAAGAACCTGCGGCGGTCGCGCCGATACGAAAGGATCATGCGCTTTCCGGCGAGCGCGAGCGCGAGGCAGCCAAAAGCGATCGCGAAGATCACGGTATAGGCGCCCGGTTCCGAGACGGCGAGTTTCCACAGCGGAAACACGACGAGGAATCCCGCGCCGAGGCAAACCGCCATAAGAACGAGGAAAATGGCGAACGATTTTAGGAGACCGGCGTATCCAGAGAGTATTTTCTTTATGACCATCGCTTTCATCCTCCCCCTCAAAAAAAAGCAACCGCAGCAGGGCCCTGCTGCGGTTTAGGAAAGTGGCCTCAGGCTCAGCTTACTCCTCGGAGATAGCTTCGACGGGGCAGGCGGCCGCGCAGGCGCCGCAGCTCACGCAAGTGGCGGCGTCGATTACGCGCTTGTCGCCCTTCTCGCTGATAGCGCTTACCGGGCACTCGCTCTCGCAGGCGCCGCAGTTGATGCAAGCATCGGAAATCTTGTAAGCCATGGTTAGACTCCTTTATCGTGGTGTATGAGGTTAAAATAGCGTATTAACCGATAAAAAACAAGTCAATCCTTGATCGTTGTGCGGACCGCATATGGATGCTACAATCTTGTAAAACGCATCCGGGGGGATCCAATGGCCGAAAGCCAGCAGCTCATCAAGACGAATCTCGAATTCATCAATATCCTGC
>DAOPXQ010000384.1:0-2007 GCA_035352395.1 Treponemataceae bacterium
CGGGAATCGTGATTAAGCTCATCGAGATACTCGTCGTCCAGTTTCACGCGGCGGCCTAGCGATCCCTTAACCGAACGCCATTTGCGTGTAGCGCATTGCGCCGAGAGAGGCGGCAACCTATACTTAGTGGATAGACATGCTTACAAAACGCCCGCTCCGCCTCGTCATCATGACCCTCGTTTTCATCCTGGTTTCCATCACCTGGTTTTCGGAAATTCGCGAGGTCATCCGCGAGCGCGACGCCTTCGCTCTCGCTAAACAGACGTTGAGGGTGAACGCCGAGGTCGACGCGTTCCTCCAGGCCGCCCAGAATCTCGCCTTCGAGCGCGGCAGGACGAACGTGCTCCTTGCGGCCCAGGGCCTTCCATCCCCGGAGAACAGGGCTTTCATCGAAGCGCGCCGCGCCGCCGCATCGGAGAACATCGATCGCCTGCTCGCGGACCAGTCCCTTAAGTCCTTCCCGGCATTCGTCCATATCGAAAGCGAATACGCCTCGCTCGGAGAACTTCGCACCGCGGTCGATCAAGCGCTTGAGCGGCAACTCATAGACAGATCGCCTGAACTCGCGTCCCATTGGTTCGCGATGGCGACCTCACTCATCGACGATCTCGCCGAATTCTCCGCGTCATTGTCGCTCCTTGACGACCGGTATAGCACCTCCTTCCGGAACATCAGCCGCCTCAAGGCCCTCGCGTTCGACCTCAGGAACACGGCTGGCATGGAGGCGTCGCGAATCGCGGCGGCGACGCAGGCGGCGAAGGCGCCAAGCTCCGAGGATATGGAGCGCATCATGTCGCTGCGGGGAGAGGGTTCCGCGATCTGGAAGGCTCTCCGGAGGGAAAGCCGGATCGCGAACAACAAGATTGCCAAGTTTTCGGTCGAAATGATCGAGCGCGAGTTCTTCGATACCTTCCGGCCGATCCAAAACGAGGCGCTCATGGCGCTCCACGCGCGCCACGAAGGGCGTCAGGCGCCCGTTGACCTCGCCAGGCTTACCGCGGCGTCCGTTCCCGCGCTCGACTCGATCGCGAAGGCGCTCAACGCGATGACCGCCGAATCCGCGAGCATCGCAAAAAAGCAATACGAAGAGGCGAAGGAATCGCTTATATTGGCGACGACGATGGCGCTCATCGCGCTCGCCTGCGGGCTTCTCGCCCTGTTCGTGACGGTCTTCCGGCTCTTCGCGCCGCTTAAGGAGCTCGGCATCGAACTCATCAGGCTCTCGAGAGGGGACGTGTCGACGCTCCCGCTCAAATACCGGCGACGGGACGAACTCGGGCGAGCGTACGGCGCGGTCGAGATTTTCCGCGAAAGCCTCATCGAGCGGAGAAAGCTCGAGGAACGGCTTACGGTACTGAGCAATAGCGATGGCCTGACGGGGATCGCGAACCGGCGGCGCTTTGACGAGATTCTTGATGACGAATGGAGGCGCGCGGCCCGCGGCGGAACATCGCTCGCGCTCGCGATCTTCGACGTGGACCTTTTCAAGGGATTCAACGACACGTACGGCCACCTCGCCGGGGATGAATGCCTCAAATCCATCGCGCGCGCCATCGACGGAAGGGCGCGCCGCCCCGGCGACCTTGTCGCCCGGTACGGCGGCGAGGAATTCGTCGCGATCCTTCCGGGACTTTCGCGCGACGAGGCCGAGGCATGGGCAAACGCGGCGCGAGAGGCGATTTGCGCCATCGCCATTCCGCACGGGCTTTCCGCGACGGGGTTTGTGACGATAAGCGGCGGCGTCGCGGCGGCGATACCCTCCGCGGGGGAACCGGCGAGCGAGCACTTCAAACGCGCGGACGAGGCCCTCTACGCCGCCAAAAGAGGCGGAAGGAACCGCGTCGTCGCGGCGGGGACGGCGGGATAAGAACGGGCGAAGGAACGGTTCGCGCGACTTCCCCAAAAAAAAGCCCGCGCGAGCGGGCTTTTTTTTCGCTTCATCCAATTGTCATTTCGCGAGCAGCCTATTGAGGCGCTTGACGAAGTCGGCGGGGTCCTTGATCTCGC
>DAOPXQ010000385.1:0-2007 GCA_035352395.1 Treponemataceae bacterium
TGGCGCCAATTCCGTGGGCGTCATCATGACCGGGATGGGCGACGACGGCGCCCACGGCCTCCTGGCAATGCGTCGCGCCGGCGGATTGACGATCGCCGAGGACGAGTCGAGCTGCGTCGTGTTCGGCATGCCCAAGGAGGCGATCAAGCTTGGCGCCGTGGACAAGATTGCACCTCTTGACCAAATCGCCGATCTCGTGATCAAGAAAAGCAGCGCCCGATAATTTGTCCTTGCGTTTGGCCACAGATGCTTTACAATAGAAAGTAGCGAAATATTTACCCGTGTTGCGGGAGGGAGATTGCTATGGGCGCGTCGATTCTTATCGTGGATGATTCGGTTTCTATCAGGCAGAGCGTCAGGTTCATTCTTGAGCAAAGCGGATATACGGTTTTCGAGGCCGCCGACGGCGCAGAGGGGCTCAAGCGCCTTTCCGAGGAGAAGGTTCAGCTGGTCATTACCGACGTGAACATGCCGAATATGGACGGGTTGACGATGGTCAAGAAGGTCCGCGAGACCGACGGCATCAAATTCGTGCCGATTCTGGTGCTCACGACCGAATCGCAGGGATCGGTCGTCGAAGAAGGAAAAAAGGCCGGCGCGACGGGATGGATCGTCAAGCCGTTCAATAACGAGAAGCTCATAGAGACGATAAAAAAAGTAATTCCTTGAGGTTTAATGCACAATTCTCCCGGGATGAGCAGTATCTCGTTCCGGGCGGGTTTTATTCCTCTCGCGACGACATCATCATTTCGACGCTGCTCGGTTCCTGCATATCCGTCGCGTTGTACGATCTTTCCGTGCCCGTCGGCGGACTCAATCATTTCATGCTTCCATACTCCAAAACCGTCGAGCCGGGGGATATGTCGACGAGCTCGAAATATGGGGTAAATGCCATGGAGTTGCTTATTAACGACATACTGAAAAAGGACGGATTGAAACGGAACCTCCGCGCGAAGGTTTTCGGCGGCAGTACGGTGATCGAGTACAAGAAAGAGGCAACGTACAACGTCCCGAAGATGAATATCGGTTTCGTGTTCGATTTCCTCGACCGCGAGCGGATCCCGGTCGATGCCTACAGCGTGGGTGGAACGCTCGCACGGAAGATCGTTTTTTTTCCGTTGACGGCAAGGATCCTCATGCGCTTCAGCCGCTCCTCGGCGACCGGTCTCGCGCATCGCGAGGACGCGTATTCCCAGAAGCTGATCGAGAATTTCCGCAACGACGGGCGTCCTATCATTTTTTGATTTTTCATTGGAAAAAAAAACGAAACGGCGATACATTATAGGTAATTACATTCTGTTAGGAGGGTTTGATCATGCCAAAAGGTAAAGACAAAGGTAAGGCCGAAGCGAAGAAAAAGCCTACGCACACCCTGAAAGAGAAGCGTAAGGAGAAACAGGAAAAACGCGCCGCAAAGGCCGAATAAGCGGCTAACGATGGCCTTGCAAGCCGTATCCATTCCTTATATGATACGGCTTGCGAGGATTATCATGAATGCAATCATTACGGTAGTTGGTACCGACCAGGTCGGGATCATCGCCAACGTCTCAACCTTCCTTTCAGCCCACAAAATCAACATAATCGACATATCGCAGACAATACTTTCCGGGAATTTCGTCATGATGATGATGGTCGACCTCTCGAAAAGCGATCTGTCGATTCAGGATACCAAGGAAAAGCTCAACGCGCTCGGCGGAGACCTTGGCGTCAGTATCAGCATGATGCACGAGCGGGTTTTTTCCGCCATGCACCGAATCTAGGGCCAGCCGCCCAATCACATTCCAAGAGGGCCTAACCATGCTTTTTTCCCCATATGAGATCCAGGAAACCGTTGATATGTTCATGCGCCACAAGCTCGACGTGCGCGCGATAACCATGGGCATCTCCCTTCGCGATTGCGCGAGCCCGTCAGGCAGTGAATCGCGAAAGCGGGTTCGCGAAAAACTTTTGCGCACCGCGGGCAATCTCGTGAAGATCGGCCGTGACATAGAGGTCGAGTTCGGCGTT
>DAOPXQ010000386.1:0-2005 GCA_035352395.1 Treponemataceae bacterium
GCCCCGGGGACGGTAGAGAACAGCACGAGCCCGTTCGCGTCGTAGACGATATAGTCGACCATGTCAGGCTTTCGCGCGATTCGGCTCGCCGCGCGTTCCCAATCCGCCTGCTCGATATTCGCGCCCGAGAGCGCGCTAATCTCCCTGTATCCCGGCACGAGGGTGCGCTCGGCGGACTGCAGGTACCATGAGGCGATGACGAAACCGGCCACGAGAAACGGCACGCTGAGGATGCCAACGATCAAAAGCGAAAACTGCGTTCGGATCTTCACGCGTTCCCGCCTTTCGGGTTAAAGCGGTATCCTATGCCGAATACCGTTTCCAGGTATTCGGGGTTTGACGGGTCCGCCTCGATTTTCTTTCGGAGGCGCTGAACGTAGACCGCGACGGCCGTCACGTCGCCGTAGGCGTTCTTCCATACCCTCGAGTAGAGCTCGTCGGGCGGTATGGGCCTTCCGGGGTTTTCCGCAAGATACGCGAGAACGTCGAATTCCCTCGCCGACAGGGATATGCGCGCGCCTTCCTTTCGGAGCAGGCACCCGTCGATGTCCAGGGAAAAGGGACCGAACGCGATCGCGTTGCCTTCGTCGGAGGGCTGCGCGTCCTGCCTCCTTCGCAGAATCGCGCGCACGCGGGCGACGAGAACCCTGGGCGAAAATGGCTTGGTGACGAATTCGTCCGCGCCGTACCCGAGTCCCGCGATGATATCCTCGTCGGCGTCGCGCGCCGAGACGATGAGTACGGGGGCCTGGCTTAACTTGCGGTAATGATGGAGAAACTCGTAACCGTCCATTCCGGGAAGGTTGATGTCCAGGATGACAAGGTCCGGGTTCCATTCGCCGAGACGCTCGAGCGCTTCCTCGGCGGTCTCGACGTGGAGGCATTCCATGCCTTCCTTGCCCAAGTAGAGGGCGACGAGTTCCCCGAGGTCTTTTACGTCTTCGATAATCAGTATCCTGGCTTTCATGCTCCCATTCGGCTCCCGGTTAGAAAAATACCCCAGTTTGAACCGCTCTGCAACGTCGAGGGGGGAGGGAAAACCCGAATATAACAAAAAATTATAATTGATTCATGTTCCGTCTATTAACCATATTTGTTCAAGATGATAGGTTCTATACTGTTCGAGGAGGTTCCTTTTGCACGTTAATAAGATTTGCGCCCTAGTCGCCGTTTTTTCCGCGCTTTGCGGGATGGCATGGGCCGAGACGATATGCACGGTTGAATCATCGGTCGAGCTCGCTCTTCGTGAAAACGTTTCGGTTAAGCGAAGCGGGATCAATCTGGACTCCCTCAAGCGCAAAGCCGGGAAATCCTGGAATAGCCTGCTTCCGTCGCTCTCGGTCGGCGCCGGGGTCACCAAGGGGAACGAGTCCTCGACGATGACCGGGTACGGTACCGTGTCCGCCTCGATAACCGTTTCGCCGACGGTCATCGCCTCGGTCGAGCAGGCGCGCCTGGGATACGAGGCCGGCGAGATTTCCTACAACGACGCGCTTAGGCAAGTCGAGCTATCGATTCGAAAGACCTTCTATACGCTACTCTATGAGCAGGAATACATCGATCAGCTCGCGCAGGCAGTGGAGACTTCAGATCGGCAATACAAGCAGACGCTCGCCAATCAGCGTGCGGGGCTCGTTCCCGACATCGACGTGCTGTCGAGCCAGGTGAGCCTCGAGACCAGCCGCCTAACCCTTTCGACCGCGCAAAACACTCTCGCCAAGGATATGGACTCGTTCAAACAGCTCATCGGCCTCGATCCGTCGGAGCCGATCGTCCTTAAGGGCGCGCTCGATGACGCGATTCCTAAGGGAACCGTCGACCTTTCGGGTCTCGCTCCGGTTTCTTCCTCCGTCGCGATGATCGAGAAATCCCTCGAGACCGCGCGCGTCGCCAAGGTCGCCGCGCTAACGAACGTTTGGTCCCCGTCGTTCAATCTGTCCTTTGCGTACCGTCCGACCACTGTCCTGAAGGATGGCGCAAGCGTCACCGACGCCGGTTCCGTGAG
>DAOPXQ010000387.1:0-1993 GCA_035352395.1 Treponemataceae bacterium
CATCGAATCGCTTAAAACAGGCGCGGCCGAACGCCTAAGCTTTACGGGCGACGCGCTGCAATTCGCGCTCGACAACGGCATCATCAAGAAAAACGACAAATCCGCGGTCGCGCCCTCGGTCCCCGAGATTACCGCGAAGCCAATAAGCAACGGCATCGTCGAGTTCTCGCCCGTCGCCCGGGCAAAAGACGGGTACGTACTTGAGTACTCGATCGAGGTTTCCGAGAATGCCGCGGGAGAAAGCGGCGCGGACGAGATTCCATCCGGGCCCGATACGGGGGCGCCCGGGTCCATTACCTACGGAGGAATCACCGTCGTAAACGATAGCGCCGTCACGGGCCTTCCCGAATTAAGCGCGCCTCCCCCGCCCGCAGCCCCGGTCGTGGACAATTCCGTGCTCGCGCTCCGCACCACGAAAGGAATCTCCATCCCACTCCCCCCGGTGCCCGATTCGCCCGGAAAGGTAAGCGTATCCGTTCCCTTGAGCGAATACGGCGACGTCAACGCTCTCCTCGCGCAGAATAAAAACACCGCGAGGACGGTACGCGTCAGCGAGATCAAGATCCGCGACCCAAGGGCCGCTGGCGAGTACGCGCCGGTAAACCCCGTCTCGGTCGCGCAGGACGCTATCATGAAATACGAGGGGATCACGATAACGAGGCCCAAGAACGCCATCGACGACCTTGTCCCCGGCGTCACGTTAACCCTTAACGAACCGACCGACAAACAGGAAACCCTTACCGTCAAACCCGACGCCAAGACCGCGAAGGACGCGATAATCGAGTTCGTCGGGAACTATAACCGCGTCATGGCGGAGATAAACATCCTTACCCAGAACAAGCCGGAAATCATAACCGAGATCCAGTATTTTACCGCGGACGAGAAAAAGGACGCAGAGGAAAAACTCGGCATGATGCTTGGAGACACGACCCTTAACGGGATTAAGGCCTCAATGCAGCGGATAACGACCAATCGATATCAGCCCAACGAGCAAGCCAAGATCAACATGCTCTCTCAGATCGGCATCTCCACGAAATCAGCCGCGGGCGGCGGCATCGACACCTCGCGCCTTCGAGGCTACCTGGAGATCGACGAAAAAAAACTCGACGAGGCGCTTAAAAGCTCGATGCCCGAGATTAAGGGGCTATTCGGGTTCGACATGGACGGCGACCTCGTCATAGACAACGGCGTCGCGCAGGCGCTCGACGCGCAGCTGACGCCGTACGTTCAGACCGGGGGAATCTTCGCCACGAGAACGTCCGGGCTCGACGGCAGGATATCGTCCACGGAGAAAAAAATCGCGCAGTTGGACAGGCAGCTCGAGTCGAAGGAATCGGAACTCAAGGCCAAGTACGGCCAAATGGAAGGCACGCTTAACAACCTCGAAAGACAGTCGAATTCAATATCGAATTTCAATAAGCAGAATCAGAACTGACGTAAAAGGAGCCTTAGAACCATGGACATTTTCATAAACAGCGGCAAGGTCGATTTCACGATTGAATCGGAGCATAACGTCGGCGAGATTCTTGGCTCCATCGAGCAGGAATGCGAAAAAGAGGGCATGACGATAACCGGCATATCCGTCGACGGAAAGGAGATTCCCGCCGACAAACTGGACGCCCTTTTCGCCCGCGCCATCGACTCCGTCATGCGGATCGATCTCGCGACGATAAACGGCGAGGACGTACTGGGAATGCTTCGCGATCTTGGAAAGCGATTCGGCGATCGCGTGGGCCCCTTACGCGATATACCGGTGCAGCTTCAGACAGGTAAGGATCTCGCGGTAATGGAAACCATCAACGGTTTTTCGTGCGACCTTCAGAGCCTCTATCAAGTGCTTCCGTTGATCCCGATTACCAAGCTGCCGCCCGAGGGTCCCGAAATCGACGGGGTAACGCTCGCGGCATATCCCACCGAGCTCACCCCCCTTCTGTCCGATTTGCTTGGCGCGCTTAAGGCCAAGGATACGGTGTTGGTCGGCGACCTTTCAGAA
>DAOPXQ010000388.1:0-1983 GCA_035352395.1 Treponemataceae bacterium
ACGACCCGCGCCTCGCCGAGCAGGGAAAGAACCCCTTCCAGCTCGACAGCAAGGAGCCCGACTTCAAGCTTGCCGACTTCATGTACAAGGAAGTCCGCTTCAAGAGCCTGAAGGCCGCGGATCCCGCGCGCGCCGAGACCCTCCTCAAGAAAGCCGAGGAGAAGGCCAAGCGCCAGTGGAAGGAATACGAGTACCTCTCCAAGAGGGAATTCTAAGTTTAGCCTTAGGTTAAACAGTGGGGGATTTTGGCTTAGGCCGGAATTCCCCCACATTGGCACAACGTTAAAAACAAAGGCCTTCCGGATTACCCGGAAGGCCTTTGTTTTTCTACCAGAGAGTTATTCTTCCCACGGCGGGAATGCGGCGTCCCGGGAAGCGTCTGCGGCGCGGGGTTTCTGGGCAACGCCGCCTTTTGCGTTTCCGTCGACGATCAACGGGCCTTCCCCCGCGGGCGACGCCGTGCCCGATTTCCGCAATTGCTCGACCATTCGTTCCAGCGAGACGATCGCGGAAGCGTTTGGCTTTTGCGCCTTCGCGAGGGAAAGATACCTTTCCGCGTCCTTTACATTCCCGCTCGCGCAGTAGAAATTCGCCAAGTTCTGCAAGACGGGAAAGAAATTCGGCATAACGGCAAGCGCGGCCTTAAACGAAGCTTCGGCAAGCGCGCCGTTTTTGAACATCGCGTGCAGAATGCCAAGACGGTTTAGTCGCCGCGCCTCGTCTTCCGCTTTGGGAAGTGCGGCGGCCGACTTATTCGCGGTACTATCGTACAACAGCGATATCAACGAGCGCTCCGTTTCACGGAAACGAGTGGATATTTCCAAAGCCTGTGGTATTTCAATGCGCATCGCCTGCGGCGGTAGGGGCACCGCGGGATATTTGTCCCGCAGCGTCGCGACCGGGATAAACTCCAAGCCTGACTCGCCGCCGGCCAACCCGACGATCCTCGACGCTTCGCGCCAGGAACCCATAAGCCCTTTATCCAGAACCGTCGACTCAATCGGTATCCAAAGGGTGCCGTCCCGCGCGATTACCGTCCCGAAAGAATCGAGCGTCCACGCGCTTTTATCCGAAATCCCCGTATCGATCGCGAGGAATATATGCCCGGGACTCGTCATTATCGCCGTTGGGATACCGGTTGACTCGAAAAGGCTCGCGACGAGGGCCGTCGTGTCGTCGCAATCTCCTCCGCGATACAGAAGCGTCGCGCGCGGAAACCTCACGGTATCGACGGCCAAGGGCTTGTCGATAATCCCGGACAGCGGCGATTGCGGATCCTCGAGATACTTTATCCCATAAGCCGAAAGCGCCGCGATAAGCGCGTCCGCCCGATACATTCTCCGCGACAGGCCCTCCACGGTTACTTCCCCTTCGGTCGCGTCATCGCCTGCCGCGGCGATCGCGTTCATCGCGAACTCCCCAACCGTTTCCTCGTTAGGCGTAATGAACGACGCGATCTTGCCCGAGTCGTCCCAGGTAAGCGCGGTTCGTCGGTAAATCATCGCGTTCACGCTTCGTTCGGCGGAGTATTGCGCGCCGTCGAGCGTCCATTCGACGCGGATTATCGCCTGAACGGGCAAATCTTCCTCGACGGAAAGTAGCTCCCGGTTGAACGCGGCGTAAAGAGGAACTGCCAAATCAGAGCCGTTTGACATGGCATCCACGGACGGAGCCTCGGTCGGGAAGTCCATATAACGGAGGATTTGCAGGCTTACGCGAACGTTTCGCGCGTCTTTGCCCGTCTGGTTAGTAATCGTAACCGAGCCGATCGGCGATTGGCGATAGGACGCGAGAAGGGCGGGGAATATCGGCGATATCGGGCCAGGCGTCAGGGTTAGGGGCGGAACCGCCGTGTTAATCCCGGACTCGGCGTCCTTCATCGCCCGACCTAGCGCGGACCGGCGGTCTAGAATGGCCTTATCGCCGGGCTTGGCGGCAAGAGCCCGCTCGTACAGGCTCATAGCCTGAGAATAGTCCGCCTTG
>DAOPXQ010000389.1:0-1983 GCA_035352395.1 Treponemataceae bacterium
CGTCCTCGACGGCGAGGGAGACCTTCGCAAGCGACTTACGCTGCGCTGCATGGACGAATACGGCGAGCAGGCGGAGCTGATCAATCGGCTGCTTTCGCGCTTTCACGACATGGCTGCCCGCATAACCTCCGCGGCCGCCGAGACGCGCAGCGTCGCGCAGTCGATCGACCGCGTTATCCGGGAAGCGGAGACCATGTCCGCGCACGCCGGCGTCGCCGTCGGCAAGCTCGCCGAGGACCTTGAAACCGAGGCGGAATCCTCGCGGGAACTCACCCGCGCGCTGGACTCATTCCGCGAGGCCGCGCGGTCCGTGGGCGAGGCTATCGAGGAACAGAGGAAATTCGCCGACGGAACGGCGGCGGCGATGGAAGAGATGGCGGCCAACATCAGGTCCGTCGAGACCATGACGGGAAGGTCGGGCACGCTCACCGGCGAGCTCGCCAAACAGGGCGAGGCCGGGTCCGGCGCGGTCGCCGAGACCGGATCCGCGATCCGCGAGATCGAGTCGTCGGCGAACGGGGTCCTTCAGGTACTGCGCTCGCTCATGAAGATATCGGAAGACACGAACCTCCTCGCCATGAACGCCGCGATCGAGGCGGCCCACGCGGGAAAGTCGGGCGCCGGCTTCGCCGTCGTCGCCGACGAGGTTCGCAAACTGGCTACCAACGCGGCCAAGGAAACCAACTCGATCAAGGAATTGATGGCTGCGATGAACGCGCGCGTGCGTAAGGGCGTCGAGACCTCGGGCGTTTCGGGCGCGTCATTCTCGCATTTGGCCGAGGGAATACTCCAAGCCGCGTCTATCTCCAAGGAGATTGCCGACGCCATGCGCGAACAGGGGAAGGGCACCGCGGACGTCGAGGGCGCCATCGCGCGCGTGGTTACCGCCACCGAGACGATACGCGCGCGCATGGACGAGCAGGATGCCAGAACCCGCGCCATGGAAGAGAGTCTGAACGCCGCTCTCGACAGGTTTTCTCGCCTCGCGGGATCCTCCCGAGAGCAGGTCGATACCGTGCACAAACTCGAGTCGTCGTTCACGACGGTCAGGGCGGAAGTCGATCGAAATCTCGCCGCCACGGGAACTCTCGAGAAAGTCCTTTCGGGGCTTAAGGTCTAAGCCCAACTGGGCCGCCCCGCGGGGCGACTCGCGACTATTGGCACCCCATAAGCTCGCGCGTCGCGATTTCTTCCATATTAATGATATCGTCGCCTGAGAGAATCCCGGCGACGTCAAGAATCGTGATCGGGCCACCTTCCATACGGGTTACGCCCGGCACGAACCGACCGTCAATGCCCTGTGTCCCGCCCTGAAACGGCTCCAGTGACGCATGGTCGATGTGGACCAATTCCTGGACCGAATCCACGACCAATCCCAACGACTCGCACGCGCCCTTATCGGAAAAACGCGCGCAATCGATGATGATCGCCGCGGTCTTAACCGTAGGAACGATCCGTACAAGCTCGAGTTTCATCCCCATGTCCAACAGAGGGACAACGGAGCCGCGATGCCTCAGCACGCCGCTCAAGTACGTCGGCAACCAGGGCATAAACGCGTTCTTTGGAACGAGGATAACCTCCGTGACGAGGCTTAATTCGACGGCAAAACACTCGCTCCGCATGGTAAATTTCAGGTATGGCTTAACTTCTTTCATCTTCCACCCCTTTATCCACATTGAAGTATTGGCGACGCATACCGGGAATTCAAAGGCCAAAGACGACATACCGGGAGATTTTACAACATGCGTAAAACCCGGCGAAATCCTCGATTGACAGTCCGATTTTAAGACAGTAAAGTGACACTTAATACGAATACCCGCCCTCTACGGGGCGCATATCTCAAATCCTTGGAGTTTCCCGAATGCATCGATATTACCTTGAGGACACAAAACGCGCGGTCGACGCGAAGTTCGAGGCGCAGAGGATCGCTTTCGCGCCAATCACCTTTCAGGCCGCCCGCGCCATGCGCGACAAGGGAATCCT
>DAOPXQ010000390.1:0-1981 GCA_035352395.1 Treponemataceae bacterium
ATCACCCTCGGCATCGCCTTCTTCTGGGTAGGCCCGTATATGAGCCTTACCTACGCGAACTACTACGAAGAGCTCAAGAAACAGCAGCCCGCCGCCTGATCAAACCGGCATATGCGTTAGCCCGCGAGTTTAGGCTCGCGAGCCTTAAGACCGTCCCGACGAGGGGCGGTTTTTTTATACCCGGGCATAAAGCGCGACCGTTACTGCGCTCGGACAGGATTCCGGGCCTTGTGCCTGCCGCCCCGCGCGCCCTATACTCACGCCCATGAACCCACGCTTTTATTTTGCCACCTGCCAGATCGGCGCCGAAAAGGCCGTCAAGGGGGAGTGCTCGCCGAACATCCCGACCTCCGCTTCGCGTTTTCGCGTCCCGGCTTTATCACTTTTAAGGAAACGTCCGACGAGGGCCCGGAACTCGAGCTGAAACGCGAGATATTTACCCGCCTTTGGGGCGTCGTCATCGCGCAGACGCGCGACCCGGCCGCCTTGCCCGAACTTCTCGCCTCGATACCCGCCGGTTCTTTCGTTCAAGCCTTCGACCGCGACGAATTCGTTCCCGGCGACGAGATCGAGGGTTTCGCGAGAAACGCGCACATCGCCAAAATTCTTGCGGGCCGCGCTGACATTACGCTGTCGGAGGGTAAACCGACGCCGGGCAAACCGGTGTTCAGCCTGATATGGGTCGACGACTTCCACGTGTTCATCGGCCGCCATACCCCGCGCGCGCGCCAACTTGCGACGGCGGGAAACCTTTTCGCGACGCCGCTTCCCGCCCACGCGCCGAGCCGCGCATGGCTCAAGCTCGAAGAGGCGATCGCGCGTTTTAACCCGCCGAGCGAAAAAGGCTGGAAGGCGCTCGAGATCGGCTCGGCGCCCGGCGGCGCGACCACAGCCCTACTCGACCGCGGATTCGCAGTCACGGGCATCGACCCTCAATTCATGGACCCGCGAGTCGTCGCGCGCGAGGGCTTTACCCATATCCGCAAACCCACCCGCTTCGTCACCGCCGCCGAGCTCGCGGGATGCAACCCCGACTGGCTCGTCATGGACATGAGCGTCGCGCCGGGGGACGCGCTCGGCGAGCTTTCTCACCTTCTCGGGGAGCTCCGCGCGAACTTCGGAAAATCGCTCAAGATCCGCAAGGCATTCCTGACGCTCAAGCTCACCGACTGGAAGTACGCGCAGGACATCCCCTCCTGGCTCAAGAGGCTCGAAAAAGAGGGATTCCAGGACCTTAAGGCGATTCAACTCGCGAGCAACCGACAGGAGTTCTTGGTCTACGCGGCGGGCTTTCGCGCGTAAAAAGGAAACGGTTGACTAAAAGTCCCTGACATTTGACAACCCCGCGCGACTCGCGTACTCTGGACGAATGATGCAGACAGAGCGGATTCGCGACGTAATCCGATACATTCGAAAGTTTAAGGGATCGACCATCGTCATCCGAATCGACGACGACGTCGTGGACGGTCCGCTCTTTTCCTCGCACATGCACGACCTCGCGCTCCTTGGCGAGACCGGTATCCGGATCGTGATCGTCCCGGGCGCCGCGAACCACATCTCGCGCGTACTCGACGCGTACGGCGTGGAGTGGCGGAACGAGGACGGCATCCGCGTCACGACCGAGGAAGGCATGGACTTCATCAAGATGGCCGCCTTCGACATCTCGAACCGAATCATGACGAGGCTTTCCGCGGAGCGCCTTACCGCCGTCATCGGCAACTGGGTGCGCGCGCGCGGGCGCGGAATCGTAAACGGCGTCAACTACGGCAGCGCCGGCATCGTCGACAAGATTCAGCTCGACTCGCTCTTGGCCGCGCTCGACGACGGCTTTATCCCGATCATCCCGTGCGTCGGCTGGACCTCGACCGGCAAACCCTACAACATATCCTCGACCGAACTCGCCGTCGCCACGGCCGTCGCGCTCAAGGCCGAAAAGCTGTTCTTCATGGGCTCCGGAGCGACGATATCCGTCGACACCTAC
>DAOPXQ010000391.1:0-1974 GCA_035352395.1 Treponemataceae bacterium
CATTTCGAGCGAGAAGAACGCGGTGGGAATCTTTTCCTTGATGGACGTGTGGGCCGCCATCGTGAGCGCGAGCGCGGTCTTTCCGACCGACGGGCGCGCGCCGATGATGATGAGCTCGGATTTCTGGAAGCCGCTCGTCATCTGGTCGAGCTCGATGAGGCCCGACGGGACTCCGGTGAACGCGTCGCGCGTATGGTAGAGTTTCTCGATTGCCTCGATGGCTCGGGGAATGATGTCGCGCGGCGTCTTGAAGGTCGCCGATTGATGCGCGTCGGTCAGCTCGAAAATCTGCTTCTGTGCGTTCTCAAGGACGGCGCGACTCTCGGTCGCCTCGTCGTGCGCCTCCGCGATAATCTTTTGCGAGATCGTGAGGAGCGCTCTCCTGACGGAGCTTTCCAGAACGACCTTCGCGTAATATTCGACGTTCGCGCTCGTGGGAACGGTATCGGTAAGGGACGCGATGTAGCCCGGCCCGCCCGCCGCGTCGAGCATGGCGGTTTGCCTTAGCTCTTCGGTGATGGTCAGGATGTCCGAGCGCTGTCCCTTGTTGAAAAGGGAGAGAATCGCCTCGTAGATTTTCTGGTTTTGAAGGGAGTAGAAGTTGTCAGGCCGCAGGAACCGTATAACGGTTCCCACGGCCTCCGCGTCAAGAAGGAGCGCCCCAAGGGTCGCCTGTTCGGCTTCCTGATTATGGGGCGGCACCTTGTCTTTCAGCGATAGATAGCTCATTGCGAGAGGGGGTATCCCTTACTCGGCGTCGGCTGCGGGGGCAGCGGTTGCCTCTGCAGCGGCAGTCGCATCGGAAGCCGCCTCAACATTCTCGTCGCGGCGACGCGAATGGCGATCCGCCTTGGGGGCGGGAGCGAACTTCTCGGCTTCGGGCTGAGCTTCGACAATGACCTGCACGGCCGCGGACGCGGTCTCGTAAAGGTGCACGGTAACGTGGTACTTTCCGACGCTCTTGAAGGTAAGTCCGGGAAGCTCGATGCGCTTGCGCTCGATCTCGAATCCGGCCTTCTTGAATTCCTCGGCGATAGTCTGGTTAGTAACGGCTCCGTAGAGCTTTCCGTTCGTTCCCGCGGGCATAACGAGGGTAAGTACGGTAGCCTCGAGCTTCTCTTTGAGGCTCGCGGCGTCGGCGCGCTTGGCGGCCTTCTTCGCGTCGATCTCGGCCTTGCGGCTCTCGAAATACGCGATGGTCACGTCGTTGCAGGGAACGGCGAAATTACGGGGGAACAGGTAGTTCCTCGCGTATCCGGTGGCAACGTCCTTAACGTCGCCTTCCTCACCGAGGTGTTTTACGTCCTGGTTAAGAATTACTTTCATCTTCAAGCTCCTCACTCATTGATTTTCGCCGCCGCTTCCAGGAGTTGGATCGACGGCGTCCTTATTGAGCATTCGCGCGCGAAGCGGAACGAAAAGCTCCACCACGCCCGCGACCAATAAAAGACCGATTAAGTACACCCACCCGACGAGGCAAATCACGACGATGCCCACGATCAGGAGAGCCATGGGGACGCCCTTCCTCGCGCGCAGCCAAGCAAGCGTCACCGATAGGATGCCCATGCCCTGCAACGCGAAAAAGAAACCCGAAGACAGAACGAGATTCCAGGAGACCGCCGAAAGCACCGGGCTCGGCGAAAACCTATTAGCGATCGCCCCGCACATCCCGATTACGAGCGGGAAGAAAAAGAAGGGCTCAACGCTGAAATACGCGACGCGGAAAGGACGAACCCCGCGCTTTCCGAAACGCGCGACGAGCGACCTCGCGATCCACGCCGCGGAGGCGTACAGGCAAAACGTCCCGGTAAAGAAAGTATACAGTAACGCCTCGCGGAACGAGCCATACACGCCATCGGGGGAAAAAGACGAGGCAGCGATGTCCTTGTCGTATCCCTCTGGAAGGCCGTTTGCCAACATCCCGGAAAGCTCGGATGAAAACTCGCGGATAAGCCCGTCGAGGACCTTGCCCTC
>DAOPXQ010000392.1:0-1968 GCA_035352395.1 Treponemataceae bacterium
CCGCTGAACGTCGAGTGGATCGTCAGGCCGCACTTCTCCGCCACGCGCTCGATCTCGAACGCGTCGCCGCCGATGTTGTACTCGCCGAGGATATTAAAGCGAAACTTTCCCTTCTTCGGCGTGTCGTCGATCCCGACGACGTCGGTAAACACCTTGTTGTTCGCGACGTGATGGCCGGCGGACTGGCTGACGCCCTTGTATCCCTCGCACGAGAACCCGAATATGTTGATTCCCGGGTACTTCTCCTCCATCTCGCGGGCGACAGCGTGCACGTCGTCGCCGATGAGGCCTACGGGGCACGTGGAAAAAATGCCGATCGCCTTCGGGTGGAAGAGCGCGACGGCCTCGTCGATCGCCGCCTTGAGCTTCTTCTCGCCGCCGAAGATAATCTCGTCCTCCTGAAGGTCGGTGCTCATCGCGTACGGCATGAAGTTCACGGACTCCGGGGTCTCGGGACGCGTCTGATTGCGCCGCGTGAGCCAGCTGTAAAAACCGCAGCCGATCGGCCCGTGCGTTATCTGAAGGACGTCGCGCGTCGGCCCGAGGACGACGCCCTTGCAGCCCGCGTACGAGCATCCGCGCATCGTCAGGATTCCCGGCGTCGTGCGCGTGTTCGCGAGGATCTCGGGAACGTTATCCCCGTCCTCTACCTTGTTTACCACGAACTGCTTCGCGCGCTTCTTGGCGAGCTTCGCGGGGTACTTCGCGAGTACCTCGTCCTTGAAGGCGTTCGGGTCGACGTCGGTGTATTGATCTGCCATATCTCGCCTCCTATTCGTCGAGCGTATCGTCGCCGGTCTCGCCGGTGCGAACCCGAATCGATTCCATCACCGGCATCACGAATATCTTGCCGTCGCCGGATTTGCCGGTCTTGTTCGTCTCGATGATCGTGTCCACGACCTTCTTCACGAGCTTGTCCGGAACCACGACGGTAATCATCCGCTTCGGGATAAGCCTGCCCGCGTTGCCGAGCTCGTTCATCCTTTCCTCGTATTCCCTTTCCGCGCCGCCGAGCTGCAGCATCTCCACGACGCCCTTTCCCCGGCCGAGGCAATCCTTGGCGTGAAGGGAGGTGATGCCGGCCGCGCTCAGCGCGCGCTTCGTCTGGTTGATCTTATTCATCCGGACGATAGCCATGACTTCTTTCATTTTTCCTCCGACGCGGTCTCTTTGACTCCCGAGCTGACGGTGTACATCTCGTCGACGGGGGACACGAAGATCTTCCCGTCGCCGAACGCCCCCTTGGAGCCGGTGCGCGCCTCGTCGATGATCGTCTTGATCACGAAGTCCTTGTCGGCGTCCTTGACGACCATCAGGAGAAGCTCTTTCGGCACCTCGTCGTAAGTCACGTCGCCGATCTTGATTCCGCGCTGCTTGCCGCGGCCCGATACGTTCATTCGCGTCACGGAGGGGAATCCCTCGGCCATCAGCTTCGCCATTACGTCATCCGTTTTATCCGGCCTGATTATCGCCCTGATCATTACCATCGTTTTCTCTCCTCTTATTTCGTGGTTATCGCTAAGCCTCGCGCCGTCAGTCGGCGATGCCGAACTCCATCAGCAATTTCTCGAGCTCTTCCATCTCGAGCGGCTTCGGGATGACGAACTTCGTGTTGCCCTCTATCGCGCGCGCGAGCTTGCGGTATTCCTCGGCCTGCCCCACCGTCGGGTCGAAATCGATCACCGTCTTCTTGTTGATCTCGGCGCGCTGGACGATATTGTCGCGCGGCACGAAGTGGATCATCTGGGTCCCGATCTTCTCGGCGAGCGCCATGATGAGCTCGTCCTCGCGGTCGGTTTTGCGGCTGTTGCAGATAAGCCCGCCGAGGCGGACCGTGCCGGATTCCGCGAACTTCCTGATGCCCTTGCAGATGTTGTTCGCCGCGTACATGGCCATCATCTCGCCCGAGCACACGATGTAGATTTCCTCGGCCTTGCCGTCGCGGATCGGCATCGCGAAGCCGCCGCA
>DAOPXQ010000393.1:0-1959 GCA_035352395.1 Treponemataceae bacterium
CGGTTGATCCGACGTTCGGATTACCGGCCATCTGGATCTCCGACGAAAACCGCGAACGCGCCGAGCGGGCGGGATACACCGTCGTCGATCCCCCGTCGATCATCGCGACGCACCTCACCGAGATCATCAAGCGCCACGCCTCCGAGATACTCGGGCGCCAAGAAGTGCAGTCCATCGTGGACACGATCAAAAAGGACTACCCCGCGGTCGTCGACGAAGTCGTCAAGCTTTGCTCGATCGGCGAGATCCAAAAGGTCCTGCAGGGCTTGCTCCGCGAGCAGGTTTCCATTCGAAACATGGTCGTCATACTGGAAACCCTGGCCGATTTCAGGCCGATAACCAAGGACTCGACCATTCTCGTGGAAAAGGTACGGCAGGCGCTCGCGCGGCAGATATGCCTTCAGTACGTGGACGAGACAAAGACCCTTCACGTCATCACCATCGAGCCCGCTCTCGTGCAAAAAATCGTGGAAAGCCGCGTGGATACCGTAAACGGTCCGATCGCGGCGCTGGAACCGGCGGTTCAGAGGGGCTGGATTAAGGCTCTTTCAAGGACCGTCGTGTCGGTCCAGCAGGGCGGCTATCTTCCGATCATCCTATGCCCGGAAGAGGCCCGTATACTCGTTAAAAGCTCGACGGAACGCGAGGTTCCCGAGCTCGTCGTCCTTTCCGTTCCGGAGATCGCGAGCGACGTCAAGGTTGAGGCGATAGGGGAAATTAAGCAGGAATGAGCGAAACGGGGTGGGATTCATGGACATATTGAGCGAACAGGCCGCAACCTACGAGGATTGCATCGCCAAGATACGGCAGAAGTACGGCCCTAACATACAGATTCTCAGGCAAAAAAAGATCCGCATGGGCGGTTTTATGGGCTTTTGGGAACGCGACGGGATAGAGCTGTATTTTATGCTCTCGCGCGATCCCGCCCGGTTCGTCCCGAAGCCGCAGGAATTCGACGAAGAGCGGAAGAAGATACTCAGACAGGCGGTAAGCTCCTCACCCGAGCTCGCCGCGAAGATGGGCCCAAGCATCGCCGCGATGGAATCGCGCGCGCAAGGCGGCCAAAACGCGCCTGTCGCGCCGATGTCGCAATCCGACAAGGACCGGATGGAAGCCATCCTTCGGGCGGTAAAGAACCTCGAGGCGAAGATCGACCGTCCCTCCGGACGAGAGAACGACTCGGCGAGCGAGCATGAAACACTAGCTAAGCTCGAGAGCCTTCTTGAGCTGAACGATTTTTCCGCGAGCTATACCAGGAACATGATCTCGCGGGCGAAGGCGGAGTTCTCGCTAGAGGACCTTGACGACTACGACGCCGTGCAGGAAACGGTGCTTCGCTGGATCGGCGAATCCATACCCGTCTCCCCTAACTCGGGGACGGCGCGTCCGCGCGTGATCGTGCTCGTCGGTCCGACCGGAGTCGGCAAGACGACGACCGTCGCGAAGCTCGCCGCGGCGTATTCGCTCGCGGCGACGAAGGGCTCGCGTCCGCTCAATGTCAGGGTCATAACGATCGATAATTACCGTATAGGCGCCAAGCAGCAGATCGAGATATACGGCAATATCATGAATATTCCCGTTTCCTGCGCGGAGACGCCGCAGGACCTCGAGAAACTGATGGCGCTGTATCAGGACGTGGATATCGTCCTGATCGACACGATCGGCAAGAGCCCGAAGGATTACTCGCGCATCGCCGAGATGCGGCACTTTCTCGACTCGGCGGGCCCCATCTCGGACATCCACCTCGCCATGAGCGCGACGACCAAGGCGAGCGACATGCGCGAGATCATGCAGCAATACGAGACCTTCGGGTACGGCTCGGTGATTATAACGAAATTCGACGAGACGACGAGGGTTGGAAATATCATTAGCACGATGGGCGAGAAGAAGAAGCCCATCGCGTATATCACGACCGGCCAGCGGGTCCCGCAGGACTTCGAGCAGGCCTCGGTCGTAAGG
>DAOPXQ010000394.1:0-592 GCA_035352395.1 Treponemataceae bacterium
CGATTTTCCTCGCGTGCATCGAACTCGCTTTCTCGGAGAACGCGAGCGCCTCGCCTAACTCACCGGCGAGGAAACGCTCCTCGCCGTTCTGCAGCACGCGCCAGGTATCGGTGTCTACGAGGCTTTTCGCCTGCACCTGCGGGACTAAAGCCAAGGATATCGCGAGACACGACAGTATCTGTAAAACCGATTGCCTCAAAGGCATGCCAACTCCTCCCTAAAGGCCTTATCCGCGGCCTCATACCCGTCCGCGATCGAAACCTTTCGAACGATCTCGCCATGGCGAAAGATCAGGACTTGGTCGCCCGAGCCGGTAATCCCGATGTCCGCGTGCTTGCCTTCGCCCGGTCCGTTTACCACGCATCCCATTACCGCGACGGTAATGTCCTTCTTGAGGGAAAGAAGCTCGTTCTGCCAACGCGCGACGAAACCGTGCACGTCGAAACCGACTCGACCGCACCTTGGGCACGAGACGATTCGCACGCCGCCCGAACGCTTCCCGCATTCCGAGAGGATCTCGCGCCCCGCGACGACTTCGTTCTCGAGCGTGTCCGAAAGGCTCACGCGAATGGTGGAGCCGATTCCCTCGCCC
>DAOPXQ010000394.1:602-1958 GCA_035352395.1 Treponemataceae bacterium
AACGACCCCGCCGATCAGTGGGCCCGCTTCCGTAACGCCCAAATGGAGCGGCGCGTCATGCTTTCGCGCGAACGCCTCGTTGCAGAGAACGGTTTCGCGTACCGACGAGGCTTTCATGGAGACGATGTATCGATCAAAACCAAGCTCGTCGAAAACCGCGGCTTCGCGCTCGGCCGCCTCCGCGAGCGCGTCCGCGCGCGCGGAAACCGAATCCTCGCCTGAGGCGCGAATGTACTCGACTTTTTGCTGCAAGTCCTTCGGTAAGGATCCCGAGTTTACGCCGATGCGGATCGCGGCATTCGAGTCGCGCGCGCGATCGACGACGGCCTTAACGCGTTCCCGCGAGCCGATGTTTCCGGGATTTATGCGAATTTTCGCCACGTTGCCCTCAAGGCAGCGAATGGCTAGTTTATAGTCGAAGTGAATGTCCGCGACGAGCGGCATCGCCGTCATCGATGAGAGCGCGACGAGCGCGTCGGCGCTTTCCATATCCGGAACGGCAAAGCGAACGACGTCGCACCCTAATTGCCCGAGGGATATCAGCGAGCCCGCGATCTCCGCGAGATCCGCGCCCGTAAGGGGGCTTTTCCACATAGTCTGAATCGAGACCGGCGCGTCTCCGCCGATATCCAACCGCCTCGTACCGCCCTGCCCGCCGACGGAAACCTTTCGCGGAACCATGAAATCACTCATATTCGATAACTATATCGGCAAAAAACGCCGTTGTACAGACCACAAAAAAAAGCCGTCGTCGGAAGGATTATCCGGCGACGGCCCCTACTAATTCAGAGAGTGAGAATTACACCGAGATCATGCAGAAAACCATCACGAACAGCGCGACGGTTTCGCAAAGGCCGACGATGGTGATGTACTGAGAGAAACCCTTTCCGGTTTCGCCGAGCGCGTCGGAACCGGAGGCGCTGGCCTTTCCCTGCGCGACGGCGGACATTCCGATCGCGGCTCCCGCGGCGATTCCCAAGCCTAGCAGGAACCAGGGATCCTTCTGGGAGGTCCTCATCGTGTTCATCAGAAGGAAGCCGTAGATCGTCTGCGTAAGCGGCGCTCCCGCGAACGCGACGAGCAGGAACGGGGCGGGCTTGTTGTTCATGTAGCACCTTTTCCAAGCGCCGATCGTCGCCTGCCCGGCGATACCAAGACCAATGGCGGATCCAATAGCCGCGAGTCCAAGGACTACCGCTGCGCCAAACATACCGAAATTATTCATACACTACTCCTATTTTTTGGCCGTTTCCGAGAACGGTTCGTATTTAAAGCCTGACCAGGTCAGACCGAGATGATTCGAGAACTCCAGCGTGTTAAGGCGCACGCCGTGAACGATGACCGACAGCACGTTCA
>DAOPXQ010000395.1:0-1955 GCA_035352395.1 Treponemataceae bacterium
CACGGCTCCCGGCGGAACCGACATCGTCGTCCCCGTCGCGGGGCGCATGCCGATGAGCGACGACGGAGACTTCACCAAGGGCGGCTCGGGAGGGAACATCCCGGCGGGCGAGGTTTTCATCAGCCCACTCCCCGGAAAGAGCGAGGGCGTCATCGTATTCGACGGCTCGATCAGCCTTACCGGCGGCGACATGATCGCCGAGCGGCCGGTCCGCGTCGAGCTCAAGGGCGGATACGTCGCCGCAATCTCCGGGGGGAAAGAAGCTGACCTGCTCCGCGAATCCATCGAGGCGGGAGAGCGCAAGGCCCGAGACTTCGGCCGCGAGGGGAAACTCTCCGCGGAAGAGGCCGAATCCTACGCCCGAAACGCGCGAGGGCTCGGCGAGCTCGGCATAGGGCTTAATCCCGCGGCCGAGATTCGCGGCAACATGCTCGAGGACGAAAAGGCCTTTCACACCTGCCACTTCGCCATCGGCAGCAACTACGACAACGACGCCGAGGCGATGATTCACCTTGACTGCCTTGTGAAAAACCCGACCATCGCGGTCAGGTATCCCGACGGTACGGAAACGGTCATCGAGCGCGACGGCGTCCTTGATCCGCGATTTGGAGGCGACAAATGAGCGTTATGGAAAAAACACCGGTCTCCTCGTTGGTCGAGCGCCAACGGGCGTATTTCAACTCGGGAAAGACCCGCCCCGTGGCCTTCCGCAAAGCGCAGCTAAAGAAGCTACGCGACGCCATTCTCGCGAATGAGTCGGGTATACTCGAGGCGCTCGCGAAAGACCTCTGCAAATCCGACTTTGAGGCCTTCACGACGGAGTTGGTCGGCGTCCTTGGGGAGCTGAAGCACGTCGGCAAAAACCTCGCGAAGTGGGCAAAGACGCGCAAGACGGGAGCGGGGCTGTTCAACTTCCCGGGGAAGGCCCTGTCGGTCCACGACCCGCACGGGGTTTGCCTCATCATGTCGCCCTGGAACTACCCGCTCATGCTCACGCTGTCCCCGGTCATCGGCGCGATAGCGGCGGGAAATACGGTAATCGTCAAGCCGTCGGCGTATTCGCCCGCCACATCGGCGATCATAGCGAAGATCCTCGCCGAATCGTTCGAGACCGACTATGTGGCGTGCGTGGAAGGCGGGCGAGACGTGAACCAGGATCTGCTCTCGCAGCGATTCGACTACATCTTCTTCACCGGCAGCGTCGAGGTCGGAAAGCTCGTCATGGAAAGCGCCTCGAAATTCCTCACGCCGGTCACGCTGGAGCTCGGGGGCAAGAGCCCGTGCATCGTGGACTCCTCGGCGGATATCGCCCTCGCGGCGCGGAGGATTGGCAAGTGCCTCAACTCCGGCCAAACCTGCGTCGCGCCCGACTACTTGCTCGTTCACCAGTCCGTAAAGGATACATTGGTCGCCGCGCTCAAAAAGCAAATTCGCGAATTCTACGGAAACGAGCCGCACCTGAACCCCGAGTTCCCGCGCATCATAAACCGCAGGCACTTCGACCGGCTCACCGCGCTGATCGCCGTCTCGAGCGGCGCGCGGGGATCGACCGACGAGCCGAGAAAGCCCGGACCCGCGAACGCGCTCGGCGGCGCGCGCGCCAATCCTCTGTCCATGCTCGTTTCAGGCGGACGCTCGGACCTTGAGACCCTCAAGATAGAGCCAACCATAATCGACGGGGTAACCTGGGACGATCCGCTGATGCAGGAAGAGATATTCGGGCCGATCATCCCGATCATCACCTGGCGGGACGAAAGCGAGATCACGGAAAAAATCCTCGCCCGGCCGAGGCCGCTCGCGTTCTATCTATTCTCCGCGGACAAGACTCGCGTGGCGCGGATGATCGGTCGTATACCCTTCGGCGGAGGCTGCGTCAACGACACGGTCATGCACCTCGCGACCGACGGATTGCCCTTCGGCGGCACGGGCGAAAGCGGTATGGGCTGCTATCACGG
>DAOPXQ010000396.1:0-1927 GCA_035352395.1 Treponemataceae bacterium
GGAGTGGCGGAGATATCCGCGCTTTCGAGAATCGAGGGTTTCCGTTTTGATTCCATTCGGCAAGTTGAGTTCGAGGGGTTAAGGATAAGCTCCAGCGCCGTCCGCGCCTCCGTTCAACAAGCCGATTTCACCCTTGCGGAACGTCTTCTCGGTCATCCATTTTTGCTGGATTTCACTGTTCCTGAATGGTCCGTTTCCGACTTTGGTTACGAGACGGACGTCGGGTCTTTTACGCAAATACTTCCCCGTCGGGGAACGTATGACGTCGTGCTTTGCGTCGATTCTGGAAAACCGGTTCCCGCGGTTACGGATATCACGGACGATATCGTCCTTGTGCATCCAGCCCCGGGCGAGGCCCTCCCGAAGCCCTCAAGAATCACGGCGATACGATTTGGGTTATCATGAAGTTAATGATAGATAAGGAGTAAGTATGGCACTTACAAAAGAAAAAACCACTGCGGTGGTCAACAAATTCGGTGCGAACGAAAAAGACACCGGGAATACCAAGGTTCAGATCGCGCTTTTGACCGAACGAATCCTGCAGCTCACCGAGCACAGCAAGACTTTCAAGAAGGATAAGAACTGCACGCGCGGACTTATCATGCTCGTCGGTCAGCGCCGACGCCTTCTCAAGTACCTGCAGCGCCGGGACCTCGAGACGTACCGGAGCCTGATCCAGGAACTTGGCCTCCGCAAGTAATGTGTAAGTTACCTGTACGGTCAAACGGCAGGTAACTTTTTTTATTTAGGCACGCAAGCAAAGGTTATAAATAATGGTTAATAGAGTAACGTACAAGATCGGCGACAACGAGCTGATCCTTGAGACCGGCCGGCTCGCCAAACAGGCGAACGGCTCAATTTACGCGCAGTACGCCGGTTCCGCGGTTATCGCGACCGTCTGCGCTTCTTCGGACAGCCAGGAGGGACTCGATTACGTTCCCCTTACGGTAGACTATAACGAGAAATACTACGCCGCCGGAAAGATTCCCGGCGGTTTCATCAAGCGCGAAAGCCGCCCCAAGGACAAGGAAATCCTCGTTTCCCGCCTCATCGACCGCCCGATGCGCCCGCTTTTCGAGAAGGAATTCGGCCGCGACATCCAGATCGTCCCGACCTGCGTTTCCTCGGACATGATCAATCCCCCGGATATGCTCGCCGTTATCGCGGCTTCCGCCGCGGTTACCATCTCCGACATCCCGTTCCACGGCCCCGTGGCCGCCGCGCGCGTCGCGTATATCGACGGTAAGTACGTCATAAACCCGACCTTCGAGCAGATCGAGAAGGCCGACATGGAAATCGTCGTCGCCGGTACCGCCGAGGGCATCACCATGGTAGAGGGCGGAGCCCATGAGGTTTCCGAGGAAGTCATGCTTGGCGCGCTCGACGAGGCCAAGAAATTCATCAAGGCGATTTGCGGTCTTCAGGACGAGCTTCGCGCGAAATGCGGCAAGGAAAAACTTCCGCTCAACCCGCTCAAGGTAACCCTCGCCAACCGCGACGCGATCCATAACGAGGCGTTCCCGCGCCTTACCGAAGCCCTGTACGTCAAAGGCAAGTTCGAGCGCCGCGCGGCCTGCGACGCCGTCAAGAGCGATCTCGCCGCGAAGTACGCGGACCAGCTCGCCGACGACGTTCAGAAGAAACTGTTCGGCGCGCTCTTCGAGGACATGGAATACACCATTCTTCGCACGACGATCCTCGAGAAGGGCAAGCGCGTCGACGGACGCGGCACCGAGGATATTCGCGACATTAACTGCGAGATCGGGGTTCTTCCCTATCCGCACGGATCGGCCGTATTCACCCGCGGAGAGACCCAGTCCCTCGGCGTAACGACGCTCGGCACCGTTTTCGACGAGCAGGTCTATGACGACATCGAGGGCGATCGCCGCGAGAATTTCATCCTTCACTATAACTTCCCGCCCTATTC
>DAOPXQ010000397.1:0-374 GCA_035352395.1 Treponemataceae bacterium
CGCAATTGTACCTTTTTTATGACAAAAGTCAATACTTATGTCGAAATGGAAATGCTCTGGACGGCAAGGGAGATCGCGGATTTGATATCGGCGGCGTCAGAATGGTCAAGGATGGCAATCCGGAAAATCGCCGATTCGACAAGGCCGTAAAAAAGGTCGTTGGCGTCCTTTACGTTGGAGATGCGGAATTCGCCGGCATTGCGACCGGCGATCAGGATCTGGGAAAGGAGATGGCGCAACCGGATCGTCCGGCGCTTGACCCGGGAATCGGGATCCTTGCCGCTTTTCTGCGCCTGGAGTAAATAGGTAAGGATTACGTTGAAAAGACGGCGATTCTCCGCGCAACTGTCGATAATCGTGTGCATCACCGATTC
>DAOPXQ010000397.1:384-1913 GCA_035352395.1 Treponemataceae bacterium
GGCGCTCGGAATAGGAAAGCGTGTCCGTCTCCATCATCAGCCGCAGGTGCTTTTCGAGGCCGTCGGTCAGCTGCTTGATGCTCCAGGTGAAGATCTCGCGCTTGTTCTTGAAATACAGGTAGAGCGTCGTCCGGGTAATCCCGCAACGGTCGGCGATTTTCTGAAAGGTCGCGTCCTCATAGCCTTCCTCGATGAATATGTCCAGAGCCTTCTCGAGAATCTCGTAACGCCTCTTCTCATGCTCAACGACGATCGCCATCTTATCGCTCCTTTGTGAACATATAAAAAACCGTGTCCAAGTTGCCGCTTTTTAACGCCTTTCGCTTCGTGGCCCTACGGCCTATCGCCTGCTCAAACTCCGTATGGCTCGTGATAAAGCCGAAATCCCAGCCGGGAAACTCGAGAAACAGCCGATGCATCGACGAGTAGAGAGCGCGCGCCGACTCCTTGTCGGTAAGCCGCTCGCCCCAGGGGGGATTGGAGAGCAGGAGTCCCGTATCGTACGGGGCGGCGAGATCCTCGAACGAGGCCTCGGCGAAATCGGGCCGGGGAATGCGCGCGTCGATACCGATCGACTGGAGGGCCTTGCCGGCTATCGCGCAGGCTCGCTCGGCGTTCGCCCGGGCGGATATGAGAACCTTGGGATCGATGTCGCTCCCCGTCACGCGGACGAGGCAGTCGGTTCGAATCGCGGCGGCGGCCTTGCGGCGCTCGTCCTCGATCATCGCGCGGGCGGCGTCGCCCATAAACGGGTTTAGGGTATTAAGCGCGAAGTCCCGGCCAAAGCCGGGCGCGACGTTATGCGCGTACAAAACGGCCTCGATCGGGATGGTGCCGGAGCCGCAAAAGGCGTCGTGGAGCGGGGTTTTGCGCCGCCAGCTCATCGTCTGAATCAGCACGGAAGCGAGGGTTTCGCGAATCGGGGCCTCGCCGCCCGCGGTGCGGTAACCGCGCCGGTGCAGGGGCATTCCGGAAAGGTCCAGCATGACGCTCGCCTCGTCGGACTCGACGTAGACGCGGACGGTCGCCTCGGTTCCCGTTTCCGGGAGAACGCTCATGCGCCAAGCCTCGCCCAGGCACTCGTAAATCGCCTTGTGCGCGACGCCCTGCACGGAATGCTCGGAATTGAGCTTGCTCGCGTGGGTACGGACCTTGTCGACCAGTATGCGGGTGTCCTTGCGGAACCAGTCCTGCCAGCGAATCGCCTTGACGCCCACGAACAAGGCGTCGAAGTCGGGCGCGGGAAAGCGCGCGAGCAGGGCATACACGCGGTCGGCCGTCCGCAGGCACAGATTGGCGCGATAGGCGGCGCGGAAATAGCCCGCGTCGCCAAGGGCTGTCTCCTCGGGAGACGGCGCGAAAACGACGCGGCCGATCGTGACCTTCCCCGACGCGGAGGTTTCGGGGACAAAACCGAGCTGTTTAAGCTCGTTAGAGAGAATCTTTTCGGCTCCGATCGCGCAGGGGGCAACAAGCATCATAATAAATCGATTATAACAGTATTGCGGAAAATGTAAAGTTGACGGTCC
>DAOPXQ010000398.1:0-1903 GCA_035352395.1 Treponemataceae bacterium
ACGAGGGACCCGCCTCCCGCTCGATCGCGGCGATCGCGGGGTCGGACAGGCCGTAGAGGACGACAAGCGGCTTGCGCGTCGCCGTCAGGAGAAAAGCCGTGATTGCCGCCAGCGCGACGACACCTGCGAGAATTGCCAGGATTCCTTTTTTATTCATGAGTATACGCATGAGGGAAGTATACCACGATCCGTCAGGCTCTGCCTTTTTCATCGATTCGAATAATTGGAGATATTTACTTTTTTATACTTGTTCGCGCGTTCTGGGCATGGTAAAATAGGCATGTGAAGCGGTCGTCGCCGTTTATCGCTTTTTGTAGGTTGGCTCCGCACGCTACCTTGCCTCAAAAAAAACGGTTCAAAGCATCGGCGTTCGCGATTTCCGACAGTGGTTCCGTTATTTAACGCAAGTGCCGGGAAACGACCGGGGACGATGTGCCCCGTTCGTCAAAATCCGGTGTTATTCGCTTCGATATACGCGCGGACGTCCCGCGCGGTCTCCGCGATCTTGGCGGGATCGGCGAACGCCGCGCTCGCGGGGTCGGGCCTCGGGCCATTCGACGAGGCAACCCAAAACCGCACGTCGTTAGCCTGGATGTCCTGCGCGGGCACGATCGAGTTAACCGGAACGAGGCCGGTATTCGCGGAGAGGATGGTTTGGCCCTCCTCTCGCGCGAGTCGATACAGGAACTCGGCCGCCTCGGCGTTGGGCTTTCGGTACGAAGGGAGCAGGCCGACGATGACCGGCGCGGTAAGCGCTCGCGCGGATCCGGGCTGTGCTGGAGGGAAGGGAATGCTTGAGAACCTCGATATCGTTTTAAGCGGTATCGTACGGTGCGTAGAGAACGGCATGAACGCCACGCTCGCGCAGCCCTTATCGAGGAATGCCGTGAGGTCCGCGTCTTTCATCCGGTACCATTCGGGGTGGAGGATGCCTTTTTTTCGCCAGTCGACGAGCGTGTCGAGCGTTCCGCGCAACTCGGCGTTCGCGAGGGCGGATTTTAGCGTTCCCTTCTCGCGCAAGTCCGCGACGATCTTATCGTGCGCGGGCAATCCATATTTCGCTTCGGCCACCGCGCCGACAAGGAGGAGGAGGTCCCGGTCGTTTCCCCCCGCGCAGGCGATCGGCGATACGCCCGGGCGCGCGGTCTTTTGCGCGCCCGCAATGAGGTCCCCGAGGGTTCTCGGCTCGCCGAATCCCGCCTTTCCAAAGGCCTTCGCGTCATACGCGACCTCGAAATGGTCGAGGAGGATCGGAAGCGCGTATCCCACGCCGAAGCGCGTTCCCGCGCCGCGAATCGCGGCAGCGAGCAAGAGCCTGAGCTGTTCGGACGGCACGAGCGCTTTGCCGGCGGTGGCGGCCGCCGCGGCCCCGTCGTACGCGAAGACGACGTCGACTCGGGGCTTTTTCGCGAGCTGCTCGGCGAGGCCCTTCGTATCGTCGAGGACGACGATGCCGAACTTCGTCTTGCCCGAAAAGGCCGGATCGTCGGCGAGCGCCGAAAGCGCCGCGCGAACGTTCGCGGGCAGGCGGTAATACGCGATGACCGGCTTGCGGAGCGCGGGCGCCATGAAAAGGGCGCTTATCGCGATGGCGAAAAGCGCTATCGCGGTTCCTATGGCGGGAATGAGAAGTTTTTTGTTATTCATGGTGGATAAATAGTACCATGGCTTCCGGTAATCCTCAAGCAAGGCGCCTTCCGCGTTTCGGGACGCGAAAGCTTGTCGTCCCCGGTTAGGCATAGTGCAATTAAAAATACGGGGCGCTTCCGGAAGGCCCCATGTACTTCAGGAGACGTATGAAAAAGCTGCTTCCAGGAATAATCGTCTATCTAGTCGTGTCATCGGTGCTCTTCGCGCAGGCGGTCGTTCCCGACGGCGTCTACCAGAAGGTCGATTCGGCGCT
>DAOPXQ010000399.1:0-1864 GCA_035352395.1 Treponemataceae bacterium
ATCAAGCGAAAACCCTCCGGCGATTGAAGCGCATCCCCGCGATCTGATATAGTTTCCCCATGCACGACAGACTCCAGCGCCTTAAGGCGCGCTTTACCGAAATCGACACTGCAATCCAGAATCCCGACATCATTCGGGACGCCAAAAAATACAAGGAAACCATGCGCGAGCACGCGTATCTTTCGTCCCTTATGGACGAATACGCCCGGTTCACGGAAACGGAAACCCAGCTCCGCGACGCCAAGGAACTCGTCAAGGAAGCGGACGATCCCGAGATGCGCGACATGGCCAAGGAAGAACTCAAGGAGCTTGAGGCGCGGCTCGCGGATTCCGAGGCGAAAATCAAGGTACTCCTGATCCCGCCCGATCCCCTCGAGGAAAAGAACATCATCATGGAGATTCGCGGAGGCACGGGCGGCGATGAAGCGGCCCTTTTCGCGGCGGACCTTTTCCGCATGTACACGCGCTTCGCCGAATCGAAGGGATGGAAGTACGAGGTGCTTTCGTCCAACGAGACCGAGCTTGGCGGCTACAAGGAAATCACGTTCTCCATTTCCGGAAAATACGTATATGGTAGCCTCCGATACGAGTCGGGCGTGCATCGCGTCCAGCGGGTACCGGCGACCGAGGCTTCGGGCCGTATCCAAACGAGCGCCGCCACCGTCGCGGTGCTTCCCGAGGCAGAAGAGACCGAGATCGAGATTAGGCCTCAGGACCTTCGCATCGACGTCATGCGCGCTGGCGGTCCCGGCGGGCAATGCGTCAACACGACGGACTCGGCGGTCCGGCTTACCCATATACCTACCGGTATAGTGGTCATCCAACAAGACGAAAAAAGCCAGATTAAGAACAAGGCCAAGGCGATGCGCGTTCTTCGGACCCGGCTCTTCGAGCTCGAGGAAGAAAAGAAAAATTCCGAACGGGCGGCCAACCGCAAAAGCCAGGTCGGCTCGGGCGATCGCTCAGAGCGCATCCGCACCTATAACTTCCCCCAGAACCGCCTGACCGACCATCGAATCAACCTGACGCTCTATAAACTAGACGCCGTCATGCAAGGCGACCTTACCGAGTTGATCGAGGGACTTTGCATTGCCGCCCGCGAGGAACAGCTGAAAGCTACGGACGAGTGACTGCCCCTGGGGGGATAACTCAAGCGCGGGGTAAGGAATGAACGCACGGGAAGCCAGCCGCATCGCTATAGAAATTCTCACCTCTCCCGCGGCGCATCGCGTCGCGGAGGATTCAAGGTTTATCCTTTCGCCGTCCCCGCGCCTCGATTGCGCGATCATCCTCGCCGACATGCTCGGACTTTCCCGTTCGTCCCTCGCCGCGCATCCCGAGCTCGAGCTTGGAGACAAGGAAGACCTCTTTCTCGATTCCATACGGCGCCGCGCGCAGGGTCTTCCCGTGGCCTACATCACCGGCTTCAAGGAATTCTGGGGGCTTCGCTTTCACGTTACCCCAGACGTACTGATCCCCAAACCCGATACGGAAACCCTCGTCGAACGCGCCGAGGAAATTCTGCGGGAGCTTAGCTCCCCGCGCGAGCTTAGCTCCCCGCGCGAGCTTAACTTTCCGCGCGAGCTTAACTTCCCGCGCGAGCTTAGCTCCCCGCGCGAGCCTAACTTCCCGCGCGAGCCAACTCCCATTCGCGTACTCGACGTTTGTACCGGATCGGGCTGTATCGCCATATCGCTCAAGCATGACTTCCCCAATATCTCATTGACCGCTACGGACATCTCCCCGCAGGCACTCTCGGTCGCGCGTAAAAACGCGGACGACCTGATTTCCCCGAACACAAGCCCAATACGCTTCGTGCTTGGCGATCTTCGCGAGGGACTTCCCCCGGCAACCCGCGCGGAGC
>DAOPXQ010000400.1:0-1815 GCA_035352395.1 Treponemataceae bacterium
AACCGAGAGGGTCATCGAGGAAGAGATGGCGAAGGTGAGCGCCGTGCGCGAGGAAATCAAGGCGAGGTGCCAGGGAAAGACGGTGGCGCTGTTCGTCGGAGGCTCGCGCGCGCATCACTATCAGGAGCTTTTTTCCGAGATCGGCATGCGCACGGTCGCGGCGGGATACGAGTTCGCTCACCGCGACGACTACGAGGGACGGAAGGTCATTCCCGACATCGTGGTGGACGCGGACTCGCGCAACATCGAGGAGCTGAAGGTCGAGAGGGACGCCACGCGCTACAAGCCGCGGCGAACCGACGAGGAGCTCGCGAAGATGGAGGCGGACGGATTCGCGCTCCGCGACTACGACGGAATGATGAAGGACATGGGCGAGAAGACGCTTATCATCGACGACATGAACCACTATGAGCTGGAAAAGCTGCTTGAGGTATACAAGCCGGACATTATCTGCGCGGGCATCAAGGAAAAGTACGTGGTGCAGAAGCAAGGAATCCCGATGAAGCAGCTTCACAGCTACGACTACATGGGGCCGTTCGCCGGTTTCGAGGGCGCGATCAACTTTTATAAGGAGATCGACCGACTCGTGCACAGCAATGTCTTCAAGATGACCAAGGCGCCGTGGGAATCGAGCCCCGAGCTCTCGGCGAGCTACGGTTGGAACGGTTAGGTTCCGGGAGGAATACGATGCTACTACGACACACACCGAATGAAGTCGCGGAACGGTCCGCGCTGACGATCAACCCGGCGAAGACGTGCCAGCCGGTGGGCGCGATGTACGCCGCGCTCGGCGTCCATAAATGCCTGCCCCACAGCCACGGTTCGCAAGGGTGCTGCGCGTACCACCGCAGCGCGCTCACCAGGCATTATAAGGACCCGATCATGGCGACGACGAGTTCCTTCACGGAGGGAGCGTCCGTGTTCGGCGGCCAGGCGAATATCCTCGAGGCGATACAGAACGTGTTCAACCTGTACGACCCGGATATCGTCGCCGTCCACACGACGTGCCTCTCGGAGGTAATCGGCGACGACCTGACGCAGATCCTGAACAAGGCCGAGGCCGACGGGAAGATCCCCGCCGGGAAGAAGGTTATCCACGCGAACACGCCGAGCTTTAAGGGCTCGCACGTCACCGGCTATTCGAGCATGGTGGCGAGCTTCGTGCAGCACTTTTCGGAGACGACGGGGAAGCGGCGGAAGCAAATCAACCTGATCCCGTCGTTCGTCGAACCGAGCGACATGAGCGAGATCAAGCACCTCGCGGACTTAATGGGTGCTCGCTACGTGATGCTGCCCGACACATCGGACGTCGTCAACGGGCCGATGGACGGAAAGTTCCGCATGTACCCCAAGGGCGGAACTACGCTCGAGGGGATAAAGAGCATGGGCGACTCGACGCGCACGATAGCGCTCGGTCGAACCGGCGCGATGGCGGCCGCGAAGCTTCTTGACACGAAGTGCAAGGTGCCCTGCGACGTCATCGACCTGCCGATCGGCATCAAGGCGACGGACGAGTTCGTCGACGCGATGCGAAAGGCGGCGGGCTTATCCGTGCCGGAAACGCTGATGGTCGAGCGAGGCCAATATCTCGACGTGATGGTCGACATGAACCAGTACACGTCGGGCAAGAAGGTTTCCCTCGTCGGAGACCCGGACATGCTCGTGGGAATGGCGGCGTTCTGCGCGGAGAACGACATGAAGGTTCTACACGTCGTCAGCGGGACGGCGCCGGGCCCCAAGTTCGAGCGGAGGATTAAGGAACTGTGCGGCGAGGACGTCGTCGTCAAGACGGGCGCCCAGGCCGATATGTTCTAC
>DAOPXQ010000401.1:0-1809 GCA_035352395.1 Treponemataceae bacterium
TCGGGGGGTTGGTGACCATGGGCTCGAGGTACTTCACCTCTTTCTCCATGAGGAAGCCGCCGACGGAGACCTTCATGAACTGCGCGATGGTCGCGGTGGAGGCATGGGCGCGGTGCGCGGTGCCGAAGGCGTCGTTGACGAACACGTCGCCGTAGGACGCGAGTTCCTTCGCGAGGACTTCCTGGGCGGCGAGGTCCTTCGCGGTCTCTTCCTTATGGAAGCGGGTATTCTCGAGCATCATGACGGAACCGGCGGCGAGCCCGTCGATCTTGGCCTTCTGGCCGAAGCAGGAGTCCGCGAACTGAACGGGCTTGCCGAGCTTGGTTTCGAGGTATTTGGCGACGGGGGCCATGCGGTGCTTGCCGGCGATGTATTTGTCGAGGTCGAAGGTCTTTCCGTCTTTCTCGGCCTTTTCCTTGGCTTTCTTGGCGTCCTTGTCGGGATCGCCGAGGTGACTCATCAGGACGAGCGACTTGGGATTCTGCTCGAGGATATATTTAATGGTGGGGAGAGCCGCCATGATGCGGGTATCGTCCTGGACGACGCCCTCTTTCATCGGCACGTTGAAGTCGACGCGCATGATGATGCGCTTGCCCTTGAGATCGATGTCTTTTACGGTCTTAATCATGGAAAAATCCTCCTGAAGGAATTTGCGGTTTGTATCTATAAAAATATAGCAATTTGACGGGTACTTGTAAATAGAGGATGACAGACGCTACCAGACAGGCATTTGTTGATTGACAACAACGCTTTTTCGACCGTATAATACACGTGTCTTATGAAACCACACATGATCTATCAAGTGGACGAAACGAGGGAGCGCATTCTTGCCGCGGCTCGAGATATGTTCACGAAACAAGGACTTCAGGAAGTACAAATGCAGGATGTCGCCAAGTCGGTCGACATAAGCCGCGCGAGCCTCTATCGCTACTACGAGGACAAGTTCGATCTTGCCCTTGGCGTTCTAGCCGTAATATGGAAAGAACTGAATGACGACTGGAACGGACGGAAGGACGCGATTCTCGCCGAGGGAAAGACCGCGCTCGACCGCCTGGAACTATACCTGAAGGAATTCTGGCTTTCGCCGCGATACGGCGCGCAACTGCGATTCCTCGCGGAATTCGACGCCTTTTATTCGGGCGCGCGCATCCCGGAAAACTTCGTCGAGCGGCTTCGTTCGATCTTTACCGAGGATTCGATAGAGTTCCTCGCGCGAACGCTCGAGGAAGGCATCGAGGACGCATCCGTTCGAGGGGACGTCAATCCGCGCATTGCCGGTATCACCGTACTCAACGCCGTCCGCGGATTACAGCAGCGGCTTACGCTCAGAAGCCACGCCCTCCTCGAAACCGGGGGACGCGAAGAACCGACTATGACCGACGAACTCGTTCGGATACTCATCGACGGGTTGGCGAATAAACAAGGCCGACCGTAAAAGGGGAACAACATGAAATTCACGATGACGCTTGAGGAAAAGGCCTCGCTCCTTTCGGGGAAGGATTTTTGGTTTACGAAAGCGATACCGCGGCTCGGCATCGAGTCTTGGATGATGACGGACGGGCCGCACGGCATGCGAAAGCAAAAAGCGTCCGCCGAGATGGTCGCGCTTACCGATAGCGTGCCGGCGACGTGCTTCCCCTCGGGCGCGGGATTCGCGTCGACCTGGAACCCCGCCCTCGTCGCCGAGATGACCCGCGCGATGGGAATCGAGGCAAGGTCCGAGGATGTCCGGGTTTTACTCGGGCCGGCGATCAATATAAAGCGTAGCCCGCTGTGCGGGCGTAACTTCGAGTACCTTTCCGAGGATCC
>DAOPXQ010000402.1:0-1802 GCA_035352395.1 Treponemataceae bacterium
ATACCGGCCATCTCGAAAAGAATGGTACCCGGTTTCACTACGGCAACCCAGTACTCCGGTGCGCCCTTTCCCTTACCCATGCGGACTTCAAGAGGTTTCTTGCAGTACGGTTTATCGGGGAATACGCGAACCCAGAGCTTTCCGCCGCGCTTTACCTTGCGGTTCAACGCGACACGGGCTGCTTCAAGCTGACGTGCAGTGAGCCAGAACGGTTCAAGGGAAACAAGGGCGAAATCGCCGAAATCTATGTTATTTCCCCGGGTAGCGTCGCCTTTAACCCGGCCCCGCTGAACCTTCCGGTATTTTGCTCTTTTTGGACTGAGTGCCATACCTTAACTCCTTCCGGCGTGCGTCCGCTCGGAACGCTCACCGCGGGGAGCTCGGTCCCTGCGTTCAGTGCGCTCTCCGCGATCGTCATGATCACGCCGCTGCTTCTTGAGGAGTGCGCCGGCATCCTCTTTCTGCTCATGTCCATACATCATTCCGTTGTACACCCATACTTTGACGCCGATGGAGCCATAGGTGGTGTGCGCTTCGGAGAAGCCGTAGTCAATATCTGCGCGGAGCGTATGGAGGGGAACTCGTCCTTCCTTGTGCTCCTCGGTGCGGGACATTTCGGCGCCGCCGAGACGTCCGGAAACGCGGATCTTAACTCCCTGAGCGCCGGCTTTCATCGCCGCGGACGAGGCCTGCTTAAGGGCCTTGCGGAACGAGCCGCGGTTCATCAGCTGGCGAGCGACGTTCTGCGACACGAGGGTCGCGTTGGTCTCGGAGCGCTTGATCTCCTTGATCTTGATCTGCACCTTCTTGGTGAAGCTCTTCTGGATCTCGACACCGATCTGCTCGATGTTAGCGCCCTTGACTCCGATGATAACGCCGGGTCGCGCGGTATGAATGACGATCGTCACCCTCTGGGGATGGCGAACGATCTCGATCTCGGCGATGTCGGCGTTCTTGCACTCGGGCAGGGCCTGAACCATCTTGCGAATCTTCAGATCTTCGTGAAGAAGATCGGCGTACTCGCGAGGGTCAGCGTACCAGCGCGAAGACCAGGTCTTGTTGATGCCAAGCCGCAATCCGATTGGATTTACTTTTTGTCCCACTTTATTCACCCGCCTTTTCGTCTACGACGACGGTGATATGACACATCCTCTTGAGGAGCGTATCCGCGCGACCGCGGCCGCGGCACCACAATCTCTTGAGGCGGGGACCTTCGTCAATGCGAATTTCCTTGACGAAGAGCATATCCTCGTCGAGCTTCTTGTTCCTGTTCAACGCGTTGGACGCCGCCGATTTCATGACCTTGCCCAGGAGACGCGCGCCCTTATGGGGCATGTTCTCGAGGATCGCCATCGCCTCGGTGTACGACTTCAGCTTCAGCACGTTCGCCACGGGACGGACCTTCGTGGGGGACGCGACGAGGAACTTCGAAGTGGCTATATATCCGGTTTTGTCAGCCATCATATCCACCTATCACTTTGCTGCTTTCTTGTCGGATCCAGCGTGACCGCGGAAAATCCGGGTCGGCGCGAATTCGCCAAGTTTATGGCCAACGAGGTTCTCGGTAATGTATACCGGAATCCAGGATTTGCCATTATACACAGAGATGGTATTGCCTACCATTTCAGGAATAATAGTCGAGCAGCGGGAGTAAGACTTGATCATCTTCCTGTCGCTCGCCTTGTTCATCTCAATGACTTTCTTGTAGAGACTCTTCTCGATGAAGGGTCCCTTTTTAACAGATCTTGACATGGTTTACCCTCCTTCTACTTTCGTCTCGAAACAATGAACTTGTTCGACGT
>DAOPXQ010000403.1:0-1798 GCA_035352395.1 Treponemataceae bacterium
GTGCGCGAAGGATTGCAATACGTCAGTTTCCGCGACCGAGCGGGAGACGTTCATCAAAACGGGGATAACCTCGCACACGCGAGTACGTACCTCGATAAACAGCCGTTGCTCGCATTCGTTTATATTCGCGTGTACGCCGTTAAGCTCGGTCTCGATCTCGACGAGTCGATCCGTGGTATAGCGGTCTCCGTTCGATAGCGACCGCCTTCTGATAAAATGCTCGGGAACCGAGGGGAGATTCCCCTTTGATACCTCAAGATAATACCCAATCATCCGGTTATACCGTATCTTGAGGCTTTGAATTCCGGTTTTGCCGCGCTCCTCTTCCAGATACTCCTCGAGAACCCGGTTTGAGTTATCCCGAAGGTCCCGTAACTCGTCGAGTTTCTTCGACCATCCGGCGCGAATGATCCCCCCCTCGTTAAGGATAATGGGGCAATCGTCCTGGATGGAATCGCGAATCAGGCATATGGTCGCATCGCAGGTCGAGGCTTCCTCGGAAGACAAAATGCCTTCAAATGAGGGAATGCCGGACAAGGTCTCCGCGGCTTTCAGGAACTGTTCGAGGCTTTGGCGCAACGCGAGTAAATCCTTGCCGTGGGCGCGCGCCATCGCGACCCTTCCCGAAATACGCTCGATATCGAGGATATTACACAGGCACTCGCGGAGGCGCGACAGTTTTTTTTGATCGCGGTGAAGGGCCTGCACCCGAGCAAGCCGTTCGCGTATTTTCGCGGCGTCGGTAAGGGGATGCAAAACCCAATTTCTGAGCAGACGTCCGCCCATCGACGTGCGCGTCTGGTCAAGCGCCTCCAAGAGTGTGTACGACCGTGATCCGTCGCGTAGGTTTTGAACCAACTCCAGGTTTCTTCTCGTCGAGTCGTCAATGGAAACGAACTCATCCTCGCCATAAACGCGGATACCCGATACATGCGCGATCAGCGGGCCCGCGGTCCTTTCCAGGTAATCGAGAAGCATCCCGGCGGGAGGGACTTCCGCCGAATCGACGGTCAGGGAGAACGCGCTTAGTCCCGTCGTTCCGAATGCCGAGTTCAAGCGCCTGTATCCCTGGTCGGCGTTAAAACTCCAGTCGGGATACGCGTTGGTGACCATTGTTGGATATCCGTCGAGCGTCTCGCGAATCTCCGGGTACGACGAAAGAAGCGATTGCTGAAACAGCATCTCGCGAGGCTGAATGCGGCCGAGCTCCTTGGCGAAACGCTCGCCGCACCCCTCGGCCGAAAACGAGGTCGCGGCGAATTCCCCCGTGGAAACGTCGATGTAGGCAAAGCCGATCATGGCTCTGCCCTTCATCGAGACGGACGATACCGCGGCAAGGTAGTTATTGGCCGTTTGCTCGAGGTAATCCCCGTCGGTCGCCGTTCCGGGCGTAATGACTTCCACGACCTTGCGCTCCGCGAGCCCCTTTCCGGGACCGGGGATGGACAGCTGCTCGCATATGGCGATTTTCTTTCCCGCGCGAAGAAGCCGCGCGATATAAACCTTCGACGCGTGGAAGGGAATCCCGCACATGGGATTTCCCGCGCGCTGCGTGAGCGTAAGGTTGAGAATTCTGCTTGTCTCTACGGCGTCCTCGTTGAACATCTCGTAGAAGTCCCCCAAACGGAAGAACAACACCGCGTCGCGGTGTTGTTCCTTGATCTGGAGATACTGCGCCATCATGGGAGTCATTTCGGGCATGATAAGATATTTACTGCTTCTGCTCGCCGGACATATTTCGGATTACTTTGTCGGTAATATCGACGGAGGGGCTATACCAAATGATCGAATTGCCCTC
>DAOPXQ010000404.1:0-1787 GCA_035352395.1 Treponemataceae bacterium
CCCCACCGTCACTACAGCACAGAAACGTTACCGAGTAACCCCACAGACGTCAAGGCATGCCCGCGTCGGCGCATCGCCGCCACGGAAGCCCCCCTTGATCCTGCCCAACCGACACAATACTATATCGATACCATACAATAATAGGAGATTTTCAAAAAAGAAACATGAAACTAAGGACGATCCTGCTTTCGTTTCTCCTCGCGCTCGCGTCGACACTCATCGCCGAGGCGCCCGCCGTCGACCTCCCCCACGTCGCGATCACGGGCTTCGCGAACCGAACAGGGGATACCGTATTCGATATCCCCTCGGGGACCGCGGCCGACAGCCTCATCCTTACCCTCAAGCTTCTCGGTTCCTATCGGGTACTCGTTCCCGGCGAGATCGCCGCGCCCCCTGCCGAGCTCACCGACGCAGCGCTTGGCCCCTGGTGCGAGACGAACGGCTATGACTACTGCATCTACGGCGCGATAACCCGGGGCTCAAGCGGCACACAGAAATACCAGCTTAAAGTCTTCGACCGCGCGAGGGGAAAAACGACGATCACCGAAAACGCGAAGGGCGAATCCGCGCTCGACGTCTTCTCGATATCCGACGAACTCGCCGGCGCGGTCATCGACTCGGTGACGGGCCATCACGTCGCGTACGGCTCGGTCAACTTCCTCGTGCGGGGACCGATCGAAAGCTGCGACGCGTTCCTTGACGGCATACCCGTCGGAGGAAACCTCGACACCCTCGCCAGGCTCGTAACGGGAACCCATCGCATTATCGTCAGGAAAAAAGACGCGCAAGACAGCGCGCCGCTCATCGACCAGAAATTCGAAGTCACCGAAGAGCAGGCCACCCGAGTCGACGTGATCATCCCCACCCCGGACCTCGCGACTAACGACCAGAACTGGATACCCTACGATTTGCATAAGCGCCTCTCGGCGTCATGGTGCGCGGTCACCGAGAAAACCGCAACCGTGAACGGAGCGGACCGTCTTGAGCACGTCGTTACGGGACGACTCATCGCGTACGAAAGCTACGCCGGCGTCTTGATCAAGCCCGGCGAAAAGGAACTCGAGCGACTCAGGCATGCAGACGGCATCACCCTCCGCATACGCGGCGACCAACAGGCATATCGAATCAGCATCGAGACCCTCGACGGCTCAGGCGTCAAGACCGTTTACACGAAATGGGTGTACCTCAGCAAGAAGGACATCGAACTGAAACTGCCGTTTACGGCGTTCGTTCAGGAAAACGGAAGGAAAAAGGCTTTCGCGAATAACCTCATCACCGGCATAACCATCGGGCCGGCGGCCTGGATCGAGCAATCTCATCCCATCCCGGTCTCATTCGCCTTTACGGCATCCGATTTAAACTACTTCTAGGATCTCCCCCGCCCATGAACCCTCGACGCTCGCGGCCTAGCGTCGAAGGTACGGCTTTGATCCGTACGGCCCCGGATTCGATTGTTTACGCTTCAAAGCCGGGGCTTTATCCTTCGGTTTTCTTCCCAAAAGCCTCGAATCCGAAGCTTGAAGCTCCTAATTCGATACCCTGAGCCCCGACACCGCGCCTTTACCCCTCAAAACCGAACCGCTGAGGTTGGGAGGGTGACCCTCGGGGGTACCCCCTCCTACCCCTCAAGGTACCCATATGCTATCTTCAGCGCGAGTGAGCACGATCGTGCTCGCGACGATCGGACAGTCACCATGGCTCGATCCGAGATATACTGCGCAGGATCGAGGCTCGGAATATGTCAACATAGTTGTCGGGTTCTTTGACATAATTCATGCAACATTCTC
>DAOPXQ010000405.1:0-1779 GCA_035352395.1 Treponemataceae bacterium
GCCCTCTTGATGGACGAGCGCGCGGACAACATGCGCAGATCCGGGCTCGACGACGAGGCGGACGCGTTCGACGCGAGCGCGTTCGGCTACTATCGCGACGCGATGACCGCCGAGCCGCCGCTGCCGGAGGCGTTCTTCAACGCGGGGTTCTTCTACCTCAAGCAAAAGAACTACCGCAAGGCGCGAGAGGCGCTCGAGACCTTCCTTAAGGTCGAGTCGGGCGAGGCGGATACCGACAAGCTCCGCAAGGAAAAGGCAAGGGAGATCGTCAACGAGATCGCGTCGAGGGACCTTGACGACGACCTTTTCAAGCAGGCCTACGACTTTATCACGATCGGCGAGGAAGAGAAGGCGCTCGAGAGCATCCGCCTCTTCATGGAGCACCATCCTAAGGTATGGAACGCCTGGTTCCTGCTCGGGTGGGCGCTGCGCCGGCTTAACCGCTGGGAAGACGCGCGTCAGGCCTTCGTGCAGGCGCTCGAGCTCGGCAAGAAGCCCGGCTCCGGGATCGAGACCGGGTACTCGGACCTCTGCAACGAGCTGTCGATCTGTCTTATGGAACTCGGTCAATACGAGGAGAGCCGCCAATGGCTGCACGCCGCCCTCAGCGAGGACAGCGAAAATACCAAGATAATGTGCAATTTGGGGATGCTTTCGCTTAGGGAAGGGAAAAAGGAAGAGGCGCGCGGGTTTTTCCGCACGGTCCTCGAGTTTGACCCCAAGGACCAGCTTGCGCGCGACACTCTCGCGCGGCTCGACGATAACGCCTGATTACTTTCGATCCGCGCCCCGGACGATTTTCGCTATTTGCGCGACGGAGTCCGCGGATAGCCGGTCGCCTACCGCGATACCCGCCCGGGTAAACCAGCCCTGTGGAACCTCGAGCGCGAAGCGCACCGAGCGCGAGCTTTCGATGGCGGTCAGGTTGAACGGTTCCATGTCGATGATGTCACGGATCGTCCCGTCGGACGAGATGTACGCGATCGACAGCGGGTGCGGGGTATTCTTCATCCAGAACCGCATAATGTGATCGTAGTCGTACGCGAATACCATTCCCGTGCCGTCGGGAATGGTCTTTCTTCCCATGTAGCCCTTTTCCTGCTCGCGGTCGGTTATCGCGAGCTCGACGCGGAGCGGGACGGCGGAACCGGCGGCAGTCTCGAGGGTTACGTCGATCGACTTCTGTTTTCGCGGGACCTCGCAGGAAAGGGTTGACGCGACCAGCGCGCAAAACGCACATGCGCACGCGACTAAAACCAATAGGGATCTTGCCCGTCGGGCGTTATTAAAAACCATTGATGAACTCCTCGCGGCGAATGTCCGATGCGGCCTTTTCCGTCCCGCTCTTGTCGAGGAGGGCGTTAAAGGTCGTCAAGTCGATGTATTTCACGGTTAACGGTCGCTCAAGGCTCATGGATATCTTGTCATTGGCCCACACCGCCTTATGCGGATCGAGGGAAACGGGCTCGCCGTACTTCGCGACGAGGGCCGAATACATCGAGTAGTAGTCAACCAAATCGGAATCCAGACTGAAGATCATGATGTAGAGTTTTCCGTCGCTGAACTGAAGCCAGGATCGTTTGATAAAAGAAAGGCCGGAGGTTTCGATCAAGGTTCGGTTCTCGCCCTGAAGGAGGGATACGTCGCGCTCCCCCCGATACCCAAATATCGCGGCCTTTAGGAGCGCTTCCTTGACGGCGTCGATATCCATACCAAGCGTGATTTCGCGATACGCGTCCGGGATATCGGCGGGCTTAGCCGCATCGGCCTTATCCGCGT
>DAOPXQ010000406.1:0-1777 GCA_035352395.1 Treponemataceae bacterium
CCTGGACCGTGCCCGCGAACTTCCCGTCCGGGAAATACATCCGCGTGACGGTCGGCGGCGGTACCCTGAGCCAGAACGGCGCCGCGCTTCCCTGGAACGAGCATGGGTTCTACGAAGTCTCGCTCAACGCGGGCAAGCTTGCCTGGAATCCCTGATTAATAAACGATAAAGCCCTCGCGGGGATTCGTTCCCCCGAGGGCTTTTTTTGTCGTTTGGCGTAGTCGCTAGATATTGAACTTCTTGACCGTGCCTTGATAGTACTCGGCGCGGAGTTCCTTTACCTGCTCGTCGACGGCGTAGTCGTCGAAGGGCATCATGCGGTCGATCACCCCGTTCGGCGTGATCTCGACGATGCGGTTCGCGATCGAGTTGATGAACTCATGGTCATGGCTGTTAAAGAGCACGACGCCCGGGAACTCGACGAGGGCCTCGTTAAGGCTCGTGATCGCCTCAAGGTCAAGGTGGTTCGTCGGCTCGTCCAGGATCAGCACGTTCGCGCCGGCGAGCATGAGCTTCGAGAGCATGCAGCGCACCTTCTCGCCTCCCGAAAGCACCTTTACGGGCTTCAGGGACTCGTCGCCGGAGAAAAGCATGCGGCCCAGGAAACCGCGCACGTAGCCATCGTCCTGCTCGGGCGAATACTGGCGGAGCCAATCGGTGATGTTCATGTCGTTCGCGAAGAACTTCGCGTTGTCCTTTCCGAGATACGCGAACTTCGTCGTCTGTCCCCAGTACACGTCGCCGGATTCCGGGGTTACCTCGCCCGCGACGATGTCGAAGAACGCGCTCTTCGAGTTATGCTCCATACCGACGAACGCGATCTTGTCGCCCTTGTTCACCGTCAGCGAGAAATTCTTCAGGAGCTGCACGCCCTCGTACGAATAGTTGAGCTTCTCGACGCGCACCACGTTGTTGCCGATCTCGCGCTCCGGCTTGAAATTGACGTACGGGAATTTGCGCGTGGTAACCTCGATCTCCTCGAGCGCGAGCTTGTCGTACACGCGCTTGCGGCTCGTCGCCTGCTTGCTCTTCGACGCGTTCGCCGAGAACCTGAGGATAAACTCGCGGAGGTCGCTCATCTTGTCTTCGCGCTTCTTCTGCTGGTCGCGCGCCTGGCGCTGCATGAGCTGGCTCATCTGGTACCAGAAATCGTAGTTACCGGAGTACTGGCGGATCTTGCCGAAGTCGATGTCGCAGATGTGCGTGCACACCGTGTTGAGGAAGTGGCGGTCATGGCTGACGACGATGACGATGTTCGGGAAGTCCATGAGGAAGTCCTCGAGCCAGGTGATGGACTCAAGGTCAAGACCGTTCGTCGGCTCGTCGAGGAGCAGGATATCGGGCGTGCCGAAAATCGCCTGGGCGAGCAGTACGCGGACCTTCTGTCCCTCGTCGAGCTCCGCCATCTGGCGGTCGTGAAGTCCTTCCTCGAGTCCAAGGCCCGAAAGCATCTGCTCGATCTGGTTCTCCGCCTCCCAGCCGCCGATCTCGGCGAATTCGCCCTCGAGCTCGGAGGCGCGGATCCCGTCGGCCTCGGAAAAATCGGCCTTCTCGTAGATCGCCTCGCGTTCCTTGAGCGTCTCGAAGAGCTTGGGGTAACCCATCATGACCGTGTCCTTGACCGAGTACTGGTCAAAGGCAAAATGGTCCTGCTTGAGGACGGCCATGCGCTTGCCCGCCGGGATGATGACGTCGCCCTTGTCGTGCTCGAGCTCGCCGGAAAGGATCTTGAGAAAGGTCGACTTGCCGGCGCCGTTCGCGCCGATGATGCCGTAGC
>DAOPXQ010000407.1:0-1773 GCA_035352395.1 Treponemataceae bacterium
CTGGATCGCCGCCGTCGCGCTCGAGCAGGGCGCGATTCTCTATAGTCGCGACGCGCATTTCTCCCTCATTACCGGCTTGCCGCTCAATCTCGCGATGTAAACGCAGCCGCGCGAAATCGGGGAAGGAACGCGAGCGTTCTGGCCATCGTCGCGAATTCGCTTTCGATCGACGCGAACGTATCATGCGCGCCGCCGTTATTGTCGGTAAAAGAGATCCCGTTACAGTAGAAAACGTACAGCGCCGCATGATCCTTGTCGCGCCATGCGTAACTGACGCATTTAAGCGTGGCCATCTGGTAACTCGCGACGGTGGATGCCCAGAGGGCACGGTCGGGAACGGCGAGCGGATTCGTTTCGCTCAAGGAGCCGTTTCCGTCGCCGACGTCGACGTTGGACTCGAGCGATACCGTGATCTTCCAGCCTGCCTTACCGGCGACGGTAACGGGCTCCACCGTCGGGGTACCTAGCGCCCGAACGGTCGGCGACTCCGCTCCGTACGCGGCAAGCCAGGCTTTTTGATCCGCGATGGCGAGCTTGACTATCTGGTCCGCGTCGATGACGGTTCCGTCGATCCCATAACGCGGGTCCGACGATTCCGGCACGGCGTAGACGCCTATCCATGCCTGAAAATACTTGGACTCAGGATCGAATCTCGCGGAGGACTTTGAAGTGCCCGTCGCGTTAGGAAGGAAGTAGGTGTTTGATCCCTCCAGATCGAGTCCGGCGTACGCGTTCCACGCGTCCCGCATTTGAACCGAGAACGCTTCCGCATTATACGCGGTCGGAATGTTAATCGTGAGAACCGTCTGTTCGGCCGGCGCGGCGACCCCGGATGAGCATCCGATTGTCAGCGCGAGGGAGGCCAAAACGGTCATTGCGGCGAGTAATTGTAATCGCATCTTTATTCTCCGGGATTATAACACATAGATATAGATATGTTGTTACACCCAAAGAAAAGAGCGAATGAAACGGATCTGCACGCAATCGTCACGTCGTCCTCACCACCCGCTCCGGTATGAGCACGCGGAACTCACCATAGTCGTCAGCCGCCGAGGCGAAGTCCACGAACTCCAGGTGCCATCCCGCGGATGCCTGCTCCGGATGGCGGGGCAGCCAGTCGCGGAATATCGCGCTATACAGGTTGAGGACGTCTTTCCACAGCAGCTTTGAGGGATGCACCCGCGAGACGAGGAGAAATTCCCGGTACGTCACGCTCGCGATTTTCACGTGTCGCATACCCTCGGGCGGCGCGTGACGGGGGGCTTTTCGGAGCTCGGCGCACGGATGATAGAGGTTGTCGCCGGGATCATCGCAATGCTCCACGTAGCCGTAATACCGGGTATCGAACACCGGGTCCTTGATGCGCCGCATGTCCGTTTCAAGGAACCTATTCGCGACCATGGCGGCGACGTTTCGCTCGTCGTTCTCCTCGTCGGTGATGAGGTATTTGATGCCGCATAGGGTCATGGAGGGCTTCGCGACGAGGCGGGGGATGAGCAGTGTGCTCTCCGAGCCGATGGGCACGAGGCCGTCGAGCGCGATCCGTTCGGTCATCGGCAAGAGCGAGCGTTCCTTCCTGAACTGCCCGGGGCTGATGCCCCATAGCGCCTTGAACGCGCGAATGTAGCTCTGCTCGTACTCGAACCCACACTCAAGCGCGATGTCGAGCACGTTCCTGTCGGTTTCTATGAGGAGCTTGAGGCTTTCGGTGAGCCGTCGCCGCCGCACGTAGTCCGCCATCGGGTAGTTCGTCAGCGCGCGGAACACGCGGTG
>DAOPXQ010000408.1:0-1769 GCA_035352395.1 Treponemataceae bacterium
CGCATGGTGGAAACGGCTAAATGTTTCCTGAGCACGCATCGACATTATAATGGTATGTTTGTCCGGTTCGATGTGATCCTCGTCCGGTCGGATCCCCTGGGGGGAGACGGCCTGAGGATGCATCACCTAAAAGATGCCTTTTCGGAGCGTGTATGATGACTAAGCAGGCTGTTAGCGAGAATCCCAGAATCCTCGAGCTACGGGAAAAAATACGGGACGAGGGATATCTCCAGGGCGCCATTCAGCGAATAGCCTTGGTGCTCAGTAACAGGCTAGTTGAGAATAAGGATCAATCGGATGAACGAAAATACTGAAGGCTCTCGGCGCGGAGACCGTCACAGACGGCATCGCGGCCGGGGTGGCAGGGGCGGACAAGGCGGTCAGGCCGGACAGGGCGAACAGCGCTCGCAAGGAACGCCTGGCTACCAAAGTGGCCGTGAGGGCGACGCCCGTCGCGACGCGGTACGGGGACAGGATACCAGGGGCCGCGATAATCGCGACCGGGAGACCCGCCGCGCGCCGCGCGAGGATCTTCCCCCGCTGCCAACCCTTCCGACGCCGGTTTGCCCCAAATGCGGGCAGCCGATCCAGGATATAACCTCCGCGCTCGCGGACAAGGACTCGGGTGAGCCGCTGCACTTTGACTGCGTGCTTCAGTTCCTCCAGGGCGCCGAAAACCTCGCCGCGAACGAGAAACTGGCCTATATCGGTCAGGGTCGATTCGCGGTCATGGTGTTCGAGAACCCGCAGGACACGCGCAAGTTCAAGATCGTCAGGACGATCGAGTGGGAAGGCCGCGATAAGCGCGCCGAATGGCGCGGCGAGATCGCCGGTTCGTTCAGTCAGGTAAAATAACGGTTAGCTTCGGTACATCTTTGGAAGCTCAAAGAGACTTACGTTAACGGAAAACGGCCCAAGGTTGGTCGTGAAGGGAATGGCGATGACGGGCTGCTTGTCCGGCCATGAGATCGTGTGATCCTTGCCCTGCACGACTACCGGAACCGATACGTTGATCTTGTAATCCTCAAGATGGGACGAGGCCTGCGCCGCGATAACGTTGACGAGCTCGCCGACCATCCCGTTGATGAGCTCAAGCCTCTCGTCCTCGGACTTCCACGAAATCCCGGAGCTTTCGAGCAATTTATCCGCCAGAAGCTTCGTCAGCCTGATGGCCACGACGCCGATCGCGTTGCCGGTGAGCACCATGACGGCGGAGATATCCCACCTATGCGTGTGCGCGCGCTCGTCAAGGTACACCGTGCCGGGCACGGGCGAAATACTGAAGGTTTGCTCAAAGAGATCGATCGTCGACGAAAGAAAGGGATTGATCAGGGCTACGTTCAAGAGACTCCTCCGGGCGGGCACGCGATTTCCCGCTTATCCCCAAGTATAGCGTTTTTGGCCCGCGAGGGCATAAAAAAACCGGTATGCCCATATTGGGCATACCGGTTTTTTACGTAACCTTAACTCGCTTGCGCGTGACGGTTCTTACGATTTCGCCTTGATGACGTCGAAGCCGCAGAACGGCACGAGCGGGGCCGGTATCTTAATGGACCCGTCCGCCTGCTGGCAGTTCTCGATGACGGCGATCATCGCGCGGGAGAGCGCGATGGCGGTGCCGTTCAGCATGTGCACGTACTTGTTCTTGCCGTCGGTGTCCTTGTAGCGGACGTTGAGACGCCGCGCCTGGAAGTCGGTGCAGTTCGAGGTCGAGGTGACCTCGCCCCATTCGCCGCCGTTGCGGCCGGGCATCCACGCTTCGAGGTCCC
>DAOPXQ010000409.1:0-1767 GCA_035352395.1 Treponemataceae bacterium
CGTCGTCGAGCCCGGATCTGCGCATGTTGTCCGCGCGCTCGTCCATCAAGAGGGCAAGATTGAGGACCGTCAGCTTGTCGGTCGGGTCAAGTCCGTTGAGCGCCCGGAAGATCTCCTCGGCGAGTTCGAAATCGCCGTTGCGGATCTTCAGGATCGCCGCCTCGGTCATCTCCTCGCGGATCGTCGGGTGAATCGCCTTCAGTATGGAGCGGTAGTAGTCGAGCTGCGCGTTTTCCGGGTCCCAGGCGAGCACCGTCAGGATTCCCGCGAGGATCATCTCCTGCGTGAGCTCGGAGATCTCGATTTTGCCGTCGGGTACGGAAAGCTGGACGGGAAGGGGAATCGAGGGGTCAAAGCCCTCGAAGGCGGTGGAGACATGATGCTCTTCGGGAATCGTGATGAAGACGAGAGAATCGATGGGATGGGACATGTAGGTAACCTCGATATAGTGGGGTGATTATTGCCTTATTTGGCGCCGGAGCCCGCCGGCGGGGTACCCGCCTCGGCAGGTTTTGTCGCTGGTGCGGTGGCTTGCGCGGGCTTGGCGGTTTCCGCGGGCTTGTCCGTCGCGGCCGGTGCGGTTTCGGCCGGTTTCGCGGTATCGGGGGATTTCGCCTTTCCCGCGGGCTTGGCGGTCGCCACGGGGTCCGCGCTCTCGGCAAGTTGCGTTTTCTTCTGCAGGGAAAGATAGTTGTTGATGTGCATCTTGTAGGCCATGGGAACCTCGGCCTCGTGGTACATGATCGCGAGCGCGACAAGGTCCTTTCGGCCCTCGACGTCCTCCGTGCGGACGATCTTGCCCTTGACCCCGACGGCGACGCGCGGCTCGTCAAAGTCTATGCGGAGCACGATTTCCTTTTCGATCAAAAACGGCGCGATGCCGACGAGTATTGCCTTGGCGCCGGAAAACGAAAGGTCCCGAAGGATGCAGCGACGGGGAACGCCCTGAATGAAGATGACCGTCTCCTTCTGGAGAATGCCGATCTTGCGCATGGCGTCCGGGTTGAGCGTGATCCGTTCCTCGCGGCGCTTGGCCGAGTTGACGTTCGCCTCCAGGAGGGTACCGAGAATCTCGATTAAGTCGTCTGGGGCGCGCTGCGTATAGGCGATGCTGATGATGACGAGCTCCGACGAGCCCGCGTACTGGTTGACGCCGAGCACCTTGGCCGCGACGAAAAAGCTCATCGGCTCGCCCTTATCCTGGTCCGCGAACGAAAAACGGAGACTGACCTGCGTGGTTCCCTGCTGGATCTTGTCGTAAATGCCGCTCTTAACTCCGGCGATGATCTTCGCGCCGGACAGGGACGCCGAATTGATGACGCACGGCCATTGCCCTCCCAGGGCCTTGATATAGACCTGCTGCGTCATGAGCCCGGTAGCCTTGATGACTTCCTTGGTGAATGTTACATCTATGTTCTGGTATAGCTCGTAGAAGCGGGCCAACTGCTGACTGGTTGCGAATCCCATACAGATCAATAATAGAAGTCTTTATGTAAAAGGTCAATCGAAGGGAGAATAAACAAAAAACCCGGCCGCTAAGGGTCGGGTTTCGTTTCTCATTCGTAAGCGGAATCAGTAGGCTTTGTGTTCCTTGGGGTTCCGGCTCTTCTTCATGAGCTTGCGGCGGAGAGCCTTGTTCTTCCTGTTGAGGATGGTGGAGGGCTTCTCGTAGTATTCGCGCTTTTTCCATTCGCGAATGATGCCTTCTTTTTCAACCATGCGCTTGAAGCGCTTGATCGCCTTCTCGAGGTTCTCGGAATCGTCTAC
>DAOPXQ010000410.1:0-1751 GCA_035352395.1 Treponemataceae bacterium
GCGGCGAGTCCGGCTCGAAGAACCCCGGCAGCTCGCAGAGCCTCGCGAGGGCTTCGCGCTTGCTCATTCCATCGCGCCTGCAATCGCGAATCGCGCCGAAAAGTCGGGCGATCTCGTCCAGGTCCTCGCCGACGAAGATCCCGTCCACCGGCGGCTCCGGGTGCATGAACGCGCTCGCGCTGCCCGCATTGGCGCCGCCCATGATGACGAGCGGAATGGACGGATCGTCCATGCGGCGGGACTTCTCGATCGGGATCCCGGAGTTCTTCAGGAACCACAGAACGTTCCCCATCTCCTGGGATATCGAATTGGAAAATGCTATAAGGTCGAAACCGCGCGCGTCCCGCCAGGACTGAACGCCGAAAAGCCAGGGCACCCCGAGCCGAGCGAAGGTCTCGCGATCGGCGGGCGGCGGCAGGAACGACCAGTCCGGAAACCAGCCGCGTTCGGCGCAGAGCGCGTAAAGAATGTCGTGGGTAAATGAAAGGCTCGTGTCCTCGTAACTGGAAAGCCGCGTAATAAGGACGCGGAAATCGCGCGCGTCGAATTCGGCCATGGGGATCGTCCCCACCTCGCCGCCGCGCGTCCACAAGCCGCCGCGCGCCAGCTCCGGGAGCGCGCGCGACAGAATATCGCTCAAATCTGCCATGGCCTCATCATAGCGGTCATGGCGGAAAAAGTCTTGTCCCCGGATTAGTCGGTCGCCTACGCCTTTACTTTCACCAAAAAGCGCGCGAACCGCTCGGCGATCGCGCCGGTGAAGTTAGCGTCGGAAAGGCGGGCCTTCATGACCTCTTCGCTCGGGGCGCCTTCGGGAAGGATCATTCCGACGGAAAAGGCCTCGGCGGCGATTAGCTTGCCGCGCATCATCCCTTCAAGCATCGTAAAGACGGCTCCGTAGCCAAACTGATCGTCTTTTTGCGAGTCGTCGCAGCCGCAGCACGTGGCAAAGCAGAGGCTGGGGATTTTCACTCCGTGCCTCTTAATGAACGCTAGCGCGGGATACGCGAGGTGCCCCATCCAGAGCGGGCCGCAAACCACGACGCGATCATATCCCGCGGGATCGCGGGAAAGGGAACGTATGCCGAATCCCTTTTTGAACGCCGTGAACAGCAGCTGAAAGAACATCCCGCCGAATCTTGGCGCGATCCGCTCGCAGTCGCATCCCAGCTCCGACGCAAGCCGCCGCGCAAGGTACTCGTTATTGCCGCTCTTGCTATAGTACGCTACCAATGTTTTCATTCTGCCGCTCCATGGGTACATTATGCCCGTATTCCCTAATATAGCAATCATTGCCATCTTGCGCGAGACGCGAATCTATGGTTTTGTTACTGTTACGAGAAACATATGACAGTAAAACCGATAAGCAACATGAACGTGACCGTCACGGCGCCTCCCGCAAAGGCGCATACCCTCCGCGCGATCCTCCTGGGCGCCCTCGCCGAGGGCCAAACCATCGTCGAGAACCCGCTCCTCGGAGACGACCAGCTTCACCTGATCGAATGCCTCAGAACGCTCGGGGTATCCATCGAGCGCGAGCCGAATCGACTCGTCATCCAGGGCACCGGCGGCAAATTCCACCCCGTCGCGGACACGATCGACGTCGGGGAATCCGGGGTCGCGATGAACACCCTCCTTTCGGCCGCGTGCCTCGTCGACCGCGATATAACGATTACCGGGTCGAACGGATTGATCGCGCGGCCCGTCGCGGACCTCGTCGCGGGGCTGCGCCTGCTTGGCTGCGAGATCGA
>DAOPXQ010000411.1:0-1728 GCA_035352395.1 Treponemataceae bacterium
TCGGAATCCCGACCCTGATCGCGGTGCACCCGGAAAACGACCCCGACAAGAAAGGCTGGGCGATCGCGAAGGCGCTTGCGGTAGGAACGGGCGGCTCGCGCGCCGGCGTCCTTGAGTCGAGCTTTATCGCCGAGGTCAAGTCCGACCTGATGGGCGAGCAGACGATCCTCTGCGGTATGCTCCAGGCGGGATCCCTCCTGTGCTTCGACAAGATGGTTTCGTCCGGCGTCGATAAGGGCTGGGCGTCCAAGTTCATTCAGTATGGCTGGGAAACGATCACCGAGGCGCTCAAGTGGGGCGGAATCACCGGTATGATGGACCGCCTTTCAAATCCCGCGAAGATCAAGGCTCATCAGCTTTCCCTAGAGCTCAAGTCGATCATGGCCCCGCTGTATCAGAAGCACCAGGACGATATCATCTCCGGCAAGTTCAGCTCGACGATGATGGAAGACTGGAAGGCCGGAGACAAGGACCTTCTGGCCTGGCGCGAAGCGACCGGAAAGACGGCCTTCGAGCAGACTCCCGCCGGAAACGTACAGATCGGCGAGCAGGAATATTTCGACAAGGGTGTCTTGATGGTCGCGATGGTAAAGGCCGGCGTCGAGCTCGCGTTCGAGACGATGGTCGACGCGGGAATCAAGCCCGAATCCGCCTACTACGAGAGCCTCCACGAGACCCCGCTGATCGCCAACCTCATCAGCCGCAAGAAGCTTTACGAGATGAACAAGGTTATTTCCGACACGGCGGAATACGGCTGCTATCTCTTTGACAACGCGTGCCGGCCCCTGCTCAAGGACTTTATGGCGAAACTCGATCTCGACGTAATCGGAAAGGGCTTGACCCTCAAGGACCTGTCGGTTGCCAACCGCGAGCTCGGTAAGGTAAACGAGGAGATTCGCGGACACCAGGTCGAGAAGGTCGGAAAGGTTCTCCGTTCCTACATGACCGCGATGAAGGAAGTGATCTAGCCTACGATTCCGCGGTCGATGATCTCGCCCATATCTTTCGGGATGGGGGCGTCGACCGTGATTCGCTCTCCCGTAATGGGATGGACGAAGCTAAGCGAGACCGCGTGTAGCATAACCCGCGAAACGGGGATGTCGGTATGGGGAAGCCCCATGTTTCCGGCGTCTCCCGGCGCGGGCTTTTTTTTGATGAACGCGGAGGCCGAGTGTATAGGCGCCTCGCCCGCGACGGGCGCGACGGTTACGTACATTGGGCCGCCATAGAGCGTGTCCCCGAGTATTGGCATTCCGAGGCCCGAAAGATGGACGCGGATCTGGTGCGTTCTTCCGGTGATGGGTCTCGCTTTCACGACGAGAAAGCCGAGTTTAACGTCGGCTATTGTAAAATCCGTATGCGCTGGTTTTCCATCGTTCTCAACGACGCCCCATTTTGACGCGGCGCTTTTCGCGCTGACTCGGTCCATCATGTTATCCACGGAGAAATCGTTCGGAGGCAGGCTAATCGGTCGGGCCGCAAGCGCAATGTATTCTTTATGCGCCTCATGCTCAAGGAACATCGCGTGAACAGCGGCGTTTGCGGCCTCCGTCTTCGTGAAAAGAATTACCCCGGAAGTTTCACGGTCAAGTCGATGGTGCAGTCCGACGTAGGTTCCCGTATATCGCTTAACCGCGGCGTGGAGATGGTCGCGAGCTTCCACGATCGTTGCCTCCGTCGGAAGGCCCGCGGGTTTATTGACGACGATTATCGACTCGTCCTCGAAGA
>DAOPXQ010000412.1:0-1728 GCA_035352395.1 Treponemataceae bacterium
TATACAAGCACATAGAGAAATGCCCTAGGGCGTTTCTCCACGATGATAGTTTGAAACAAGGAGTAATGAAATGCCTGGAAATATTCTGAATAATCTTGGGAGCCTTCCCGTCGTATTCGCGTCCGGGAACGGAAGCATACTGACCGACGTGGATGGAAAAAAATACATTGACTTCGTCAGCGGTATCGGCGTCAATTGCCTTGGACATGCGCACCCCGCGCTCGTGAAGGCGGTCTCCGAGCAGGTGGCAAAGCAGATTCACGTATCGAATTACTACAACTCGGATACGGGTCTTGCCTTCTCGAAAGCGCTTCTCGCGCGGACGAAGATGGACAAGGTTTTTTTCTGCAACTCGGGCGCCGAGGCGAACGAGGCCGCGATCAAGATGGCGAGAAAGTTCGGCGCGATGAGTGACGCGGAAACGGGCAAGCAGGCTGGCACGAGAAATGTCATAGTGTGCCTCGTCAAGTCTTTCCACGGGCGGACGATTACGACGCTTTCGGCGACGGGACAGGACAAGTTCCATCCCGCGCATTTCGCGCCCTATACCCCGGGCTTTAAGTTCATCCCGGCGAACGACTATGAGGCGATCAAAACCGCGTTCGACGGCACGACCGCGGCGTTTATGTTCGAGTGCGTGCAGGGCGAAGGCGGCGTGAACCTCATCGACGCCGAATGGGCGAAGGCGGCGTGCGCGGCAGCGCGGAAGGCCGGCGCTATCGTGATCGCGGACGAGGTTCAGACCGGAGTCGGTAGGACCGGGTATTATCTTGCAAGCGAGCATCTTGGAACCGAACCCGACGTCGTCACGCTCGCAAAGGGAATAGCGGGCGGGATTCCGATGGGTGCCTGCATCGCAAAGGGAAAGGCTGCGACTGTTTTCGTCGCGGGCGACCATCAGTCCACGTTTGGCGGAAATCCGCTCGCGTGCTCGGGCGGTCTTGCCGTGCTCGGGGAACTCGACAAGCCGGGATTCCTCGGTCAGGTGCGGGAGAAGGGCGACTATATAAGGGCGAAGGTTTCGGCATGGAAGCTCGGATGCGTCAAGGAGATTCGGGGTAGGGGTCTCGTGATCGGGATCGATGTCTCCGGCACAGAATCGGGACCTGCGACCGCGGCCGAGATCCAGCTTGCCTGCCTGAAAGCGGGTCTTTGCATTTCGACCGCGGGCGCGCAAACCCTCAGATTCCTTCCTCCGCTCGTCATCACGATGGAAGAGATCGACTCGGGACTTGAGATTCTGCGGAAGGCGCTCGCGTAATACGGCGCGCCGCTAGCTTCGCGGTCCCGTTTTATTCTTAACTGTTATTGAGTTTTTTATCATTCCAAGGAGACTTGAAGATATGGCTATCAAGGAAAAAAAGGACGCGAAGGCGGCTAAGCCCGCACCGTCCGCGAAGGTCGCGCCGAAGAAGAGCGCGGTAAAGTCGGACTCGAAGGCGAAAGCCAAGTCGAAGGCGAAGCGCGATAAGGTCGTGCTCGCGTACTCGGGCGGGCTCGACACAACCGTCATCATCCCGTGGCTCAAGGAAAACTATGACTATGACGTCATCGCCGTGTGCATCGACGTCGGGCAGGGCGACGACTGGAAGAAGATCAAGCAGCGCGCGCTCGACACCGGCGCGGCCGAGTGTTACGTCGTCGACGCCCGCGAGGAATACATCACCGATTTCATCTACCCCGCGCTCAAGGCGAACGCCGTATACGAAGACCAGTATCTTCTTGGCA
>DAOPXQ010000413.1:0-1725 GCA_035352395.1 Treponemataceae bacterium
GCCTCTTTGTCCTCGGGAAAATCCTTCTTTTGCTTCTTCAGGTTTTGCAGTGTCTGGAAATTAAGCTCGACGTCCTCGAGCTCGCGGGTCGCGTTCTGTAGATTAGCCGTCAATGCGTCGAGCCGGTCCTTGCTCCGCGGGTCGAAACCGACGTTTAGCACGGTCTCGCTCGCGCCGCCGAGGCTTCCCAAGGTCTTTGCGTGAATTTCCTCGGACGCGCTTAGGACGCCGCCGATAATAGCCGCGCGCTTGCCCTGACAGAGGATTTTACGGTTGGCGCTGACTTGCGAATTGATTATTCCGTCGGAGACGATGACGAATTCACCGGCCTCGACGCGCGTGTTCTCGATGAACTTCGACCAGATGGATTTTCCCGAACGGATGAAACCCTCGCCTTTCCCCGCGATACCCTGGCTGACCACGATATCGCCCTCCGCGTCGAGCTCTGACTTTCCGACGGTTCCCTTGACCTCGATGTTTCCTGATGCCTTGACGGAAAAACCGTCCTCGACGTTCCCGCTTATGAATACCGTGCCCAGGAACATGATATTTCCCGTCTTGAGCGAAACATCGCCCTCGATGTTGAGTACCGGTTCCACGTTGATCTTGTTGTTGAGGATTAAGACTTGGCCGTTCGTCTCGGCGACGATGGTAAGCCCATCCTCGGCGAGCTTGGTGTTTTTACCGAGCGGAAGCGGAATATCCTTGCCGTTTTTCGCCTCGAGATATTTCCCCGAGACCGTCTTACCGGCCTTTCCGCGCTCCGCCATCACTTTCTGCGCCAAGGGCTGTCCCTCGACTACGTTCTGTACCTTGTTCAGTTCCTTGAAATCGATCCTTCCCGCCGCCGTTTCCTTTAGGCGTATCTTCGTTGGGTCCGTCTCGAAATTATAGATAATCTTGGCGTCCGCGCCGTCAATCGGTTTGATGCCTTCGGCAACGAGATAGTTTTGCTTATAGATGGGCATGTCCTGAAAATCGCGGATGCGCGCTTCGTCTATGCCCGCGGCAACGCGATTATTGCGAAGGAAGGCGATGATCATATCGGCTGAAAGGTCGGCGCCGCCAGGTCCCGGCGGGGTCGCGTAGAGCCATGCCTTCATATCGTTGTCGGTAATCTCTACCGACATCATGGCGTCATTGCCCGGGCTGTGCGGATATACGCCGATCTTGACGTACTCGCCCTTCTCGTCATGGACGACTGCCTTGAGTATCTCCTCCGATATATTATTGATACCGCGTTCCCGAAGTTTGTCGATCGCGTCGTGGATGGTGGCGCTGACGCCGTTTCCGGCGGGAGGGACGACTTTCATGTAGAGCCCGTCCGCGGCGAGGAAAACGAATACGTCGCCGTTTCTGTCCGGGTTTACCTGCAGGCTTGCGTCGATCGTCTCGGTGGAACCGTCATCTTCCTTCATTTTCTGGGCTTTTTTGCGTTGTTTAAAGGTTTCGTACGCGCGGATCGTCCAATCTTTCTTGTTCATGCTGAGAAAACTAGAAGAGCCTCGCTGGATGATCTCGTAGTCTATGTTCCTGACGTTTACGCCAAGCTGGATAGCCGCGTCCCCGAGAGCTTCGTCAAGCGTAGCTCCGGAAACCTCGACGAAGACCCTGGATTTGTCTTCCTCGAGCTGTCGAGCCATTATTTCACGAATTTGATCGAGAGTAACCATATATCGGACTCTCCTTGCTAGATGATACCCTTGCGGATATTCGTGAGCTTCG
>DAOPXQ010000414.1:0-1719 GCA_035352395.1 Treponemataceae bacterium
GACTACACGGCTTTCTTCATGATAAACGAGGAACGCTGCGGGTATCTCGTGGAGTACGGGGAAACCAAACAGCTGTTCTATAACCCCAAGGACAAAAAGACCGAGGCTTACATATCCGGTCGGTTCGGCTGATCATAAGGAGACGCGGGAAATGACGACACGGACTCAATTCGACGAGCGGCTTTCGGCCTACTATCAAAACATTCTGTACATGGGCTCCATGGTGGAGACCTTCCTTCTCGACGTGATCGACGCGTATTCCGCGCGCGACGCTGAGAGGGCAAAATCCCTGATCGACGTCGACGCCAAGATCGACGAGCTTCAGGTGAGCCTTGAGCAGGAGAGCGTGATGCTCCTGCTGCTGCAGTCGCCGGTCGCCCGCGACTTACGGAAGATCGTTACCTCGATTAAGGTGGTTGCGAACCTCGAGCGCATCGGGGATTACTCCGTGCACCTCGCGAAGCTCACGGTCAAGGCGAACCCCGAGCTCTACGCGCGCTTCATACCGCGCATCGCGCAGATGGCGAAGTCGGGCGCGCTGATGATCAGGGACTCCCTGACCGCGTACATCGAGGACGACGTGGACCTCGCCCTCGCGACCGCGAAAAAGGACGCCGAGATCGACGCGCAGAAGAAGGACATAATCTCCGAGCTGATCATGCTGCATCCGTCGGACGAGACGGAGATGCGCCAGATCTATCGATACCTTTCGATTTGCAAGGACCTTGAGCGGCTCGGCGACCACATAACGACGATTTGCGAATGGGTGATTTTCGCGGTGCGCGGGGAGATCGTGGACCTCGGCCGCGCGACGCGGGGAACGGACTAGTTACTTACTAGGCGCTAGGATCGGGCGCCCGCACGAGGTATCGCTCGCGGATCGGCTTCGCGGTGCGAATGACGCACGGATGCCCGTGGCAAACCCACTCGCGAATCTCCCCGGTGAGCGCGTCGATGAGCGCGTAATCCTGATCTTGGATGGCGAGCTCGTCGGGCCCGATGTACTCGAGCGCCGTACCCGCGATAATCTTATTCATCGATATAAACTCGAAGTCGCGGAACCCGGGTGGGCAGGGCGCCGCGATTGCAAGTGATTCCGCGTGATGCGCGGTAACTGGCGCCGCGGTGGCTTGCGCTGTCGCCGCGGGTGATGGCATTTGCGCCGCGGTCGCGGTCGCCGCGAAATCGCTCGGCGCCTTGAAACCGCTCTCGTATTCCTTGCCTATCGTTCCCGCGAGCATGTAGGGCGAGTTCGTCTCGCCCTTCGTCGTCTTGTTCGCGTCGTCTTTCGAATAATAGAAACCGGTGGCGAACTCGCGGTGCGCCACGTTGTCAATTTCGCGCGCGAAGGGCTCCGCCTCCGCCTCGGTCAGCTTACCCTCGACCGCGTCGATCTTTTTGCGGTACGCGCGAGTGACCATCGCGGTGTAATACACGCTTTTCATGCGGCCCTCGATCTTGAGGGAATCCACGCCCGCGCGGCGCATCTCGTCGAGGTGGTCGATCATGCAAAGGTCCTTCGACGAAAAGAGCGCCGTAAAGTCCTCGCCCTCGTACACGGGGAAGTATTCGCCGGGACGTTCCTTTTCCTCGAGCGCGTACTCGCGTCCCTCGACGAGTCGGTAGTCCCATCTGCACGAGTGGCTGCAAAACCCGGCGTTCGCGCTGCGTCCCGTCATGTACGCGCTCATCAGGCAGCGGCCCGAGTACGCGATGCAC
>DAOPXQ010000415.1:0-1717 GCA_035352395.1 Treponemataceae bacterium
TGTTTTTATCGTCATTTGCATTTTAATAACGCGTCCACTAATCTTTATCTCGTATGGCTTTTTTTATTAAGGAGATTACATGGCGCGTAAGATTTCCCTACAGGTTAAAATTTCAGCGATATTCTCGGTTTTCATCACCGTGCTAATCGGCGGCATCATTTTCCTGATTGGCATCAACATGTCGAGGGAAGTGAGGCAGCTAGTCTTCTCAAGCAACGAGCAGATCTCCATCTCGCGCGCGAACGAGCTTGGGCAGATGATGGACAAACTCAAATGGCAGCTGAAAATCATGGCGTCGCGAAACGTGTTCCGCGACGGGACTCGCGCCGAGATCGAGGCAAACATAATCGAGCAAAAGAAATATATCTCCTCCGAGGTCATCGGGGCCTTCTACATATGGCAAAACGGCGATTACGTCACCACAGAAGGCGCGAAGTCGAACGTGTCGGAACGCGACTACTACAAAGAACTTTTCGTTAACGGCAAGGCGGAAGCCATCGGAAAGGCGGCCGTCTCAAAGTCGCTGAACGCGCCCATCGTAGTCACCGCAGTCGGTATCGCCGGGGCGGATGGCAAAAACCTGGCGGCGGTCGCCCTGCAGTTCAAACTGGACGAACTCTCCCGAATCGTCGGAGACATCAAGGTCGGAAAGACCGGTTATGGCTGGATAGTCGACAGGGACGGGCTCGTGATCGCGCATAGCAACGCGCAAGCGGTCATGAACCTGAACGTCACCGACGCCGACAAGGACGGATACCGGGGAATGAACGAGCTCGGAAAACGGATCGTCAGCGAGGATCTCGGCTCCGGAACGTATACCAATCCCGAGGGCGTAAAGATGATCACCTTCTTCGTTCGCGTTCCCAATACGCCAGGATGGGGGCTCGGGATTACCGTGCCCGAAAAAGAAGTCAACGAATCCGTAAATCGGCTCATCATGATGCTCGTCGTTATCGCGCTCATCGCGATCATCCTCGCGGCCTTTATCTCGGTACTGATCGCGCGAACCATCTCGAAGCCGCTTTTAACGATTTGCCAAGCCATGGATAGCTTCGCGAAGGGCGACTTTACCCTTACGGGCATCAATGAGGGGGATAGGCTCAAGATCGACGCAAGGAACGACGAGCTTGGGGACCTTGGGCACAGTCTCGGGACGATGATCGTCAGCCTAACCGGAATAGTTAGGCAAGTAACCGACGCGGCGAATCAGGTCTTTTCCGGCAGCGAGCAGCTGAGCGATACGTCCCAGGCGATCTCGCAGGGCGCGACCGAACAGGCTTCGTCCGTGGAGGAAATATCCGCGTCGATGGAGCAAATGAGCGCGAACATCAGGCAAAACGCCGAAAACGCCCAAACCACCGTTACCATCGCGAGGAAATCCGCACAGAGCGCGGAAGCGGGCGGCAAGGCGGTGCAGCAGACGGTGGAGGCGATGAAACAGATCGCGGCGAAGATCGGCATCATCGAGGAGATCGCGCGCTCGACGAACATGCTTTCGCTAAACGCGTCGATCGAAGCGGCTCGCGCGGGGGAATACGGCAAAGGCTTCGCGGTGGTAGCGTCCGAGGTCGGAAAGCTCGCCGAACGGAGCTCGCGCGAAGCATCTGAAATCAACGATCTTTCGGTGAATAGCCTCAAGATCGCCGAGGAAGCGGGCAAAACGATCACGGATATGGTACCCGAAATCGGCCACACGGCGGATCTCGTGCAGGAAATC
>DAOPXQ010000416.1:0-1702 GCA_035352395.1 Treponemataceae bacterium
AGGACAAGTCGCTCGCTTCCTGGGGCGGCGGCCGCTATGCCGTGTGGGATAAAAACGAAAAAAAATCCTGGCAGGGATACGAACTCGTCACGCAGAAGGTCGAGGTTTCCGCAGGCGACGAAAAGAAAGTCGAGACGGAGGTCGTGCGGAAATACTACGACGAGTTCTGGGTAGATCCCTACAGCGAGGAAGTGTGGGAATACAACGTCGCGATCGCCAAGGAACTCATCGCGCGCGGCTTCGACGAGATTCAGTTCGATTACATCCGATTCCCGACCGACGGAACGAACCTCGGCAACGCGTCGTTCCGCTGGCAGGACGCCGGCATGGACAAGGAAAGCGCGCTCATGTCCTTCCTTTCCTACGCGCGCAAGGAGATCCGCGCCCCCATCTCGATCGATATCTACGGCGCCAACGGCTGGTACCGCACGGGCGCGCGCACGGGCCAGGACGTCGAACTGCTCTCCCGCTACGTCGACGCGATCTGCCCCATGTTCTACCCGAGCCATTTCGAGCAAAGCTTCCTCGCGCAGGCGCCCGCCGAGGAGCGCCCCTACCGCGTGTTCTATTACGGCTCGTTCCGAAACGCGGTCATCGCGCACGGACGCTCGATCGTGCGGCCTTGGGCCCAAGCCTTCTACCTGAACGTATCGTACGATCGGGCCTTTTACGACGGTGATTACGTGCAGAAACAGGTGTACGGCGTGCGAGACTCGATCGATCAAGGCTATACTTATTGGAACAACTCAGGTAGGTACGGCGATCTCCGGCCGGACATCGGGCCGACGGCCCCGTACGCCTGGAAATCGCCCGAGGCGGGTTCCGCCCGCGTTAAGCCCGCCTTTGGCGGACGCTAAGAACCCATTCGCCGATAGGAGTTATGTATGGCTGAAATGACGGCATTTATTCCCGCGTCGGGCGGTCCCCTGGACGCCATGTACGAATGGGGACTCTCGGTAATCCGCGCGCTTCAGGGCGCCGGAAACCCGGTAGTCACGATTATCGCGCAATTCTTTACCCAGCTCGGCGGTCCGATATTCTACTTGATCGCGATTCCCGTCCTGCTCTGGTGCGTCGACGAGCGGCGCGGCTTCCGAATCGGCATGGCGATATTCGTCTCTAACGGGATCAACGTGGCGATCAAGCGAAACCTGCGGGTTCCCCGTCCCTGCATGGTCGACCCCTCGGTTGGGCTCATAGGCGAAACGGGTTACTCGACGCCCTCGGGGCATTCCCAGAACGGGGCCGTCCTCTGGCCGCTATTGCTCGGTACCTGGAAGGGAAAATGGCTTGGCGTCGCTTTGCGCATAGCCCTTGCGATCGCGCTACCGCTCTGCATAGGCGCGAGCCGCGTCTATCTTGGGGTGCACTACCCAACCGACGTTTTTCTTGGGTGGGCGATCGGCGGAGTCATCTCGTTACTTACGTTGTTCGCGTTTCCCGCCATCGGACGGGCCTACGCGGCCGCAAGCGGCGACTGGATAACGGGCATCCGCGAGTCGCTCAAATCCTACCGCGAGGCGACCGGCCGATCCTTTAGGTCCATCAAGTTCGCGCTCGCGGCGATCGTAGCCTTTACGCTCAACGCGACGAGCCAGGGCGACAGTTCGATGGGAGGGCTCGTGTTCGGCTTTGCGGCCGGATACATTCTCCTGACGGACGGAACGAAAGAAGGGGCAAAAAACGGCGAGCGATTCTCGGC
>DAOPXQ010000417.1:0-1695 GCA_035352395.1 Treponemataceae bacterium
TTGTCGGGCGTGAGGAAGTTCTGGATCTCATTGAAAAGCGCCTTGTTGCGCGCCTTGTTAAAGTCGTCGCCGGCCTGGTTTCGTACAAAATCGCTCATGATATCATTGCTCCGTATCAAGGATGTAGTGGCTGTATGCGTTTATTACCGTCGTGTCGAGATATTTCGATACCCTGATGTCCTGCAGGTCGTAAAGATGGATGTGTCCGTGGATGAGCCAACGGGGCTTGAATGTCTTCATGAACCAGATAAAGGACTGAAACCCGCGATGGCAGGGGTCGCTCTTATCGTGAACGCCCGCCGGCGAGGCGTGCGTGACGAGGATATCGAGGTATCTCCCGTATCGCAACTTATTCAAGAGAAGGCGAGGGACCATCCCGAAGAGCTTTTTGCGCATCTGTACGTCCGAATACTGATTGACGCCGTTGTTATACTTGAGCGAGCCGGAAACGCCCGCTATCAGGAGTTGCCCTTCGCGCCGGTTTTTAAAGCCTATATAGGTGGTCCCATGGTAGCAAGACGCGTTCGCGCTGTCCCGGAGGCTTCTGGGCGGCTCGCCCGGGATGCGATGATAGTACGTAAACTCGTCGAGGTTGTGGTTTCCAAACACGAAAAGAACCGGTTTATTAAGGCTTGAGACGATGAAGTCAAGGTATTCCATCGGTAGATCCCCGGCGGATATCACCAAATCCACGTCCTTAAAGCGTTCCTTGATATTGCTGCTGTAGACAAGCGGATCGATCTGATCTGAAACGCAGAGTATCTTCATCGAAGGATTTCTTATTTCTTGCCGAAGGGGTTAACGGTCGAGAGCATCTGCTCGAGTTTATCTTTGCCGATCAGCTCCAATGGCCTGCTTTCCGCGAATTCGAGCGCCGGCCGCGTGAATCCCGAACTGGTTATCACGATACCGCGAATTATCGACTGTTTCTTCATGTCTTCCTGCAGGGTGCGGAGAAAGGAATCCTCGATAAGGTTGGGATCGCGGTAAAAAAGGATCAATCGGGGCATCTTTCGGACGTTTCGCCATTTTTCCGCGTCGTTCTCTACCGCGATAAGGGCGCAGCCGAATTTCGTTTCCTTTATGTCGCGGACGGCGAGTTCCAGTCCGTTATTAACGACAGCCTTGCAGATGGTGAAGAAATCTTCCTTTCCCGCGGTTAGGAATTCCTTCATATAGTCATTGGACCTGAGTTCCTGATACTGGGAAAGCTTTTCCCCGACGTCGCGGAAACTCTTCTTTTTCGTGAATATCTTTTCCCATTGGGTGATGGCTTGGTCGATGTCGCGGTTTTTCTCGTAGCACGCGGCCAGAAAGTACCGCGCGTACAGCGTATCGTTGGAGCCCTCGTCCTGCGCGGTCTTGATCGCGCGGTCGAATTCGATGATCGCCTTCTCCGTGCTGTTCGCCTCAAGGTAGCAGCAGCCGCGCTCGATCAGCGCCTTTTGCTTGAGGTCCGGGTCTCGTAGGGCCTTTTCAAGGGAGACGAGCGCGTTCGCGTAATCGTGTCCCTCGCGGAGTATCTTTCCCTGATAGAAATACGCCTTGGTATTCTTTGGGTCGAGCTTAAGCGCTAGGATGATTTCCTGCTTGGCATCGGGTATCTGCTTGTTCTTAAAAAGGAGTAGGCCGAGCGCCGCGTGGGCGGAGGCGTGCTTTGGGTCGGTCTCGACTGCCTTCCGATAATACTGAAGG
>DAOPXQ010000418.1:0-1693 GCA_035352395.1 Treponemataceae bacterium
GTTAAGCCAGCAGGAAAATACGCCCTCAAGGAGAAACTCGCCGTACTACAAACGGAAGACGGAAATGAGGTCGAAGTCGGCATGAGTTTCCATTGGCCGGTTAAGCGCGCGGTCGACTGCTACGCCGAGCGCCTTAAGCCCACCGAGACCCTCACGACGAAAGTCAGGACCATTGATACCTTTTTCCCGGTCGCGAAGGGCGGAACGTACTGCATTCCCGGACCATTCGGCGCCGGTAAGACTGTTTTGCAGCACTCCACGAGCCGAAACGCCGAGGTCGACATAGTCATCATCGCCGCGTGCGGCGAGCGCGCGGGCGAAGTCGTCGAGGTTCTCAAGGAGTTCCCCGAGCTTACCGATCCCCGCACGGGAAAGTCGCTCATGAAGCGCACCATCATTATCTGTAATACCTCGTCAATGCCGGTCGCGGCGCGCGAAGCCTCCGTATATACCGGCGTCACGCTGGCGGAGTACTATCGCCAGATGGGCCTCGACGTCCTCTTGCTCGCGGACTCCACGAGCCGCTGGGCTCAGGCGCTTCGCGAAATGTCCGGTCGCCTCGAGGAAATCCCGGGAGAGGAAGCGTTCCCCGCGTACCTCGAATCCTACATTGCCGCGTTCTACGAGCGCGCGGGAATCGTCCGACTCAAGGATGGCTCGAAGGGATCGGTAACTATCGGCGGAACCGTATCGCCCGCGGGCGGTAACTTTGAGGAACCGGTAACTCAGGCGACGCTCAAGGTCGTCGGCGCTTTTCATGGCCTTTCCCGCGAACGCTCGGATGCCCGCAAGTATCCCGCCATCCATCCGCTCGACTCCTGGTCGAAGTACAAGAGCGTCATCGCTCTTCCGAAGGTCGACTACGCGCGCGGATTCCTGCGTCGCGGAACCGAGGTAGAGCAGATGATGAAAGTCGTCGGAGAGGAGGGCACGAGCCTGGAGGACTTCATCGTCTATCTTAAGGGCAACTTCCTCGACGCGGTCTATCTGCAGCAAAACTCGTTCGACCCGATCGACGCGTCCGTTTCGACGGAACGCCAGAAGCACGTATTCTCGATCATTTTGAGGATACTCGGCACTTCTTTCGACTTCGCCGACAAGGACGAGGCCCGAACTTGGTTCAACAAGTCGCGGCTTATGTTCATCGATTATAATTCGGCCGACTGGAACACCGACTCTTTCAAGAAGCTCGAGAGGGAAATAACCGTATCCATCGACGACAAGGCAAGCGGATTGGACGAGATTGCCGAAAAACTGATCAAGAGCGCGGAGTAAGCCATGAAAAAGGTATACAGCAAGATTGAATCGATCACCGGCTCGGTCATTACGGTAAAGGCCGACGGCGTAAAGTACGGCGAGCTCGCCGAAATAGAGACCTCGTTCGGAACCTCGCTCGCGCAGGTCAACAAACTCTCTGGCGACCTCGTGTCGCTGCAGGTATTCTCCGGCGGCCGCGGCGTCTCCACGGGCGACAAGATCCGTTTCCTCGGAAACGAGATGCGCGTAAGCTTTTCCGATAACCTCATGGGCCGCATTTTCAACGGCTCGGGAGTGCCTCGCGACAAAGGCCCGGCGCTTACCGAGAACCTCGTGCCGATCGGCGGACCTTCGGTAAACCCGTCAAAGCGCATCATGGCTAAGCGCATGATCCGCACCGGTATCCCGATGATCGACATGTTCAACACCCTCGTCG
>DAOPXQ010000419.1:0-1683 GCA_035352395.1 Treponemataceae bacterium
ATCCGCCGCTTTCGTTCTCCGTGGCGCTTACGGGCGATAAGGCGATCGAGTACCGAATCGAAAAACACGAGGCGCTGCTACTCACCGGGCTTGGCGTAAGGGTAAGCATCGCCAACGGGCAGAACTTCAAGACCGTGCCTAGACTCTGGGAAGAGGCGATGGCGAACGGCTCCTGCGACGCGCTCTGCCGTAAGGCGATGGAGACGGGCTCGCGACTTGGGGTACTCGGCGCATGCCATGGTTTCGACCCCGAAACCGGGGACTTTACCTACAGCATCGCGATCGAAACCCCCGCCGACCTTTCGGGCGTCCCCGACGGCTGCGAAAGCTTCGAGATCCCCGCCGCGACCTACGCCAAATTCACGTCTCGCGGCCCCCTGCATCCCACGATGCAACTCACCATTAAGCGCGCGTATTCGGAATGGTTTCCCGCCTCCGGAAAAGAACACTCGGGCGGCGCGGAGATCGAATACTACCCGCCCTTACCCGACACGAACTCGAGCGACTACTGGTGCGAGTACTGGATACCGATCAAGTAACGGCTCACGGCGCGGCGTTTGTCGCGCCGGGACATCCCCAACGTCGTATCCCCTGTCGGCCGAACGTGCTATAGTCTTTTCCCGAGGAATACACACATGAACAAGAACATCACCGTCACCGTCAACCCGGAGGATGAGGGAAACCAAGCCCTGATCAAGAACCTCGCCGTCGCGGAACTCGCCCGGCTCGGGGTCTCCGCGCGCGAAAGCGATATCACGGAACTCGTGTTCCGCAAAAAATCCATCGACGCGCGGCGCGGTCGCGTAAAGATTCACCTGATGTTCGAGGCATGGATCGGCGAGAGCCCGTCGGTTATAGGCCCGGAGGCGGCCTTCGCGCCAGCGTGGAAAAAAGCGGATCCCTCGCGCCGTGTCGTCGTCGTGGGCTCGGGGCCCGCGGGACTTTTCGCGGCCCTTAGGCTTCTCGAATCGGGCGTTACGCCCATCGTCGTCGAGCGCGGCGTGCCCGCGAGCGACCGCAAGCGGGACATCGCGGATATCTCCCGCGAGGGAAAGATCAACCCCGACTCCAACTATTGCTTCGGCGAGGGCGGCGCCGGGACCTTCTCCGACGGCAAGCTCTACACGAGATCCAACAAGCGCGGCGACATCGGCCGCATCCTCGCGATATTCAACCATCATGGCGCGAACGACGCCATACTGACGGACGCGCACCCGCACATCGGCTCCGACAGGCTCCCCGCGATCATCGGCAAGATGCGCGAGACGATAGTCTCGTGGGGAGGAGAGGTGCGCTTCGGCGTTCGCTGCGCCTCCATCGCCGTCAAGCAAGGCCCGACGGGTCCGCGCGCCGCTGGCATCGTGACCGCCTCGGGCGAGACGATATCCGCAGACGCGGTCATCCTCGCGACGGGGCACTCCGCGCGAGACGTGTATGAAATGATCGCGGAACTGGACTCGGGCCGCGCGGCCGACGCGCCCCGCGCGCTTGAGGCGAAGACCTTCGCCATGGGCGTCCGCGTGGAGCACCCGCGCGAGCTCATCGATAAAATCCAATACCATGGGCAGGAGCGCAACGACACGCTGCCGGCCGCGGAGTACCGCCTGGTCGCGCAGTCCGAGGGTCGGGGCGTGTACTCGTTCTGCATGTGCCCCGGCGGGCTCATCGTTCCCTCGGCGACGG
>DAOPXQ010000420.1:0-1675 GCA_035352395.1 Treponemataceae bacterium
AAAATGAACCCTCGGTCTTTCGTTCCCTCTGGCCTATACGCTCGGATGCCCGTCAACCGCGGCGAGGGCAACGCGGGAAAGGCGACGCTCGCGATCTCGGAGGGCTGCGCGGGGTTCTGTTCCTTCTGCGCGGAATCCTTCGCGCGCAAGCCGTACCGGGAAAACCCGTCGGAAAGCGCGCTCGCGGAAGCCCGCAGGCTTAAGGCCGAAACGGGCGCGGACAAGATCGACCTGTTCAGTTTTAACTTTAACATGCACCGGGATTTCTATCGGCTGATCGAGGGGCTCGGTTCCCTGTTCTCCGAGATCGGTCTCAAGAGCCAGCGCTTCGACAGCATCGCCGAGGACCCCGCGCTCATCGAGGTGGAGAAGGCGCTAGGCAAGAGCGTGTTCACGTGCGGGCTCGAGGGAATCTCCGACCGGCTCCGGCGTTTCCTGAACAAGAACCTCTCCGAAGCGCAGGTACGGAAGTCGATAGAGACGCTCGTCGCGGCCTCCGTGCGCGAGATCAAGGTGTTCCTGATCGCCACGGCCCGCGAGCAGCGTGAGGACCTCGACGAATGGACGCGGCTCCTTTCCTGGATCGCGGGACTTCGCACTCCGCTCGGCAAGCAGGTTCGCTTCGTGTTTTCCGTCACGCCGCTCGTGCGGTTCCCGCACACCCCGCTCGAGTTCGAGCCCGCGCCGGGCCTTGAGCGCGCGCGGGAGGCGGTAACGCAGATAGTGAACGCGACGAAGGCAGCGGGCTTCGAGTGCCGCGCCGCCGCGAGTGCCGAGGAGTCGCTTTTTTGCGACATGCTGGTTCGTGCCCCGTCGCCCGCCGTTTACGAGGCGTTTCGCGATTCCGTGCTTGAGTCCAAGTTCGTATACGATCGAGAGGTAAGCGAATCCGCGTATCGGCTTTTCATGAAAAAGCTTTCAGCCGCGGGAGTCGATCCCGAGGCGTTGCGGGCGGCCTATTCGCCGGAGCGTAACGCCGTCGCACCCTGGGCTCGGCTCGACCTCGGAATATCGAGGAAGTATCTGGAACATCAGTACGCGATGAACTCTTCCTGGAAGGAAGCGTCTCCCGACCCGTCGCTCCTCTGCGGAAAGGGCCGGCCTCATCCCGACCGTCAGGCGATCGAGTCGCTCAAACGACATATCGCCGAGGTCCGCAAGGACGCCCGACCCGTGTCGCTCGCGATCTCTCTCGGCGATCGTTGGCTCGGCGTCCCGCGCGAGTACCCGGCGCTCCTCGTCGCACGCGCGCTGATGGCCGCCGAGGGCGCGCTCGTGCCCCTGTATCGCGGATATGTCTCGTCGTTCTGGGAGGATAGCCCGGAAGGCGATGCCCCTCTATTCGGCAAAGATATCCTGACGCTCTCGTTTTCCGGTCAAGGCTCGGCGTACCTTTCGTCGCGCAAGGAACCTTTCTGGCAGTCGATCAATGCCGCGCTCTCGAGCGAGTCGATTTCGGTCAAGGGCCCCGCCGCGAGTCCCGCCGCGCTTGGTTGCACGCTCATGATGGAAGGACCGTTCGACATAAACGCGGAATGGCTTTTGCGGAATGGTTTAAAGCATACGTACGCGAAGGATGGGGAAGGGCGAGCGTCGTATCAATTTTCGAAGGACGCGCTAAAGAAAGGAATCATCGAATCGCTCGGTGTCGAGCGGCTCGCGGACGGAAGCTTCC
>DAOPXQ010000421.1:0-1661 GCA_035352395.1 Treponemataceae bacterium
TCTTCGCGCAGGCGGTCGTTCCCGACGGCGTCTACCAGAAGGTCGATTCGGCGCTTCAATCCCGCTCACTGCCCGATCTCGAAACCTCGCTCGCGGACAACGCCGCGGCCCCGTGGTATCCCCGGCTTGAAAGCTACGTGCTCAAGCTCGCCCGGCAGTTCGTCGTGCAAAACGAGCTTGAGCTCGCCCAGGGGACCTGCCACGCGCTTATCGACAACAACCTCGATAACCGCGACGCCCTCGACCTCTATCAGTCCGTTTCCGACGCCATAGAGACCCGCAACAAGAACGCGGAGCGAAAGGCGGAGCTCGCCCGCGTGGCGGAGTTCAAGCAGAAGATAGCCGAGGAGAAGATCAAGGAGGACGTCCAGAAGACCTACATGACGGTCACGAACCTCGAGACCGGCAAGAAGGTTTACCTTGATCAGGATTTCAATAACCATTACCGGTCCTATTCCTGGGATCTCATGCTCGGGCTCGTGAATCTCGGTTACCTTTCCGATCCCGTCTCGAACCGCGCGCGCTATGGGCTTTCGGGCTCGGCATCGGTGTTTTACCACGGCAAGAATTTTTCGGCCGGGCTCGACGCGCTCGGGGATCTCATGATCCTCAATCTCTCGGGCGAGCGGGGTATCGATTGGACGGGCATGGCCGTGCTTGCCGGTTCTTCGAACGCGATCAGTAAGCGGCTTGAGCTTCGAACCGGTTACGCAAGCTTCGGGTATACGTACGGGAACGACGAGATAGATCCCTTTGATTTTTCGAGCCCCATCATCGGGCTCGGTATCCGCGACGCGAGCCTTGGCCAATCGGCGCGGCTGAAGATGGCGCTCGATTACTACCCCGGCCATCTCGCGACGGACGATATTGCGCTTGCGCTCGGGGGAAACCTGCTGGTATCATTTATCCTGGCCGAGATGCAGGATTTCTCGGTCCATTTCCAGACCGGCGTGCGCGACACCGCCTTGCTGCGCGACTCGGGCCTGACGAACGACGCAAAGCTTATTTTCGCGATTGGAGTTGGTGACTATGAATAGCCGAAAATCGATTGTACTGGTTCTCTTGCTTCTGGCCGCGTCCTCGCTGTTCGCGGTCGATTCGGCGCTGACCGATCGGTATCTCAACGCGGCCAACGAGCAGTACTCGGCGGGGAATTACGCCAAGGCGTTTTCCTACATCAACACCGTGCTCGGATCCTATAAGGACGCCACGATGCCCGAGAACGCCACGATCATCGCCGAGATGATCTATTACTCCTACCTCGGTCAGATCAAGGAAACCCGCGATTTCCAGGCCTTCGCGCTCGTCAAGGAACGCCTCATCGCGTACCCGTTCCTCTCGTCGGAGCGGATCAACCGGACGGTGAAGATCATCAATACCTACGAGGCGCAGGACGTCGCGTGGGGCTCCGACCCGAACAAGAGTTCGCCCGGCGTCGCGGGCAACAATAACCCCGCGCTCCATAGCACGCTCGAGCTCCAACTCGCGCTCGAGTCCGTTCGCAAGGAGGTCACCGACGCGGAGGGAAAGAAGCAGGACGCGTACCAAACCGCGCTCGCGCAGGCGACCGAGGCGACGGGACGAAACAACCGCCTCGTCATCTTCGGGCTTTTCATCCTCGCGGGCGTGTGCTTCGTCGTGTTCATCGTCGTGATCCTGAA
>DAOPXQ010000422.1:0-1646 GCA_035352395.1 Treponemataceae bacterium
TTTTTCCCTTGCCCGTCGCCGAGGTATCGTTTCGCGTACGGACTGTCGAGGAACGCGTAGATGACGTTTTCCAGGTCGTTCCTGCAGGTTCTCCATTCCTCAAAGGTAAGGTATAGGTTTTCCGTGATTAGGAGATCCTTGGAAAGCGAGTTAAGGCGGTTCGCGTCGTCGCTCATCCGGGCGAGGTTTTTGTTCATCACGAGAATCGCCCTGACCTCGACGAAAGCGTAAAACATGCCCCCAAGGATGATGGCGAAGCCCGCGAGTATTATTGCCCTAAGGAGGCCCGTGCGTACCTTGCGGGACCTGGGTATGGAGTAATCACTCATTGATCTGCCCCTTGCCGAGCTCCGCGTTGAGTACCGTGATCAGGCCGGAAACGGCCTCGTCCGGTTTGAGGGAGCCATCCGCGATTCCCCGCACGCAGCGTAGGTATTCCGACTTGATTATCGGGTTAGCGATGGCGAGCGCCGGAACGATTTGGTTCCTTTCGGAATCGAACGTTCGGTGCAAGCCGCTTTGCGCGCTTCTCGCGACGGCCATTGGGTCGTAGGCGGAATGGGCGGGGAACTCGGCCGTGGACCTCATGTACCTTTGCCCCTTCGTCGCGAACCATTCGACCAATCTCCAAGCCGCTTCCTGTTTCTGGCAATCCGGCGAAATCATCAGGTAGTTCACCTCCGCGGTTGGGCCGCGCGCGGTCGCGGAGGGGAGCGGAATGGTTCCATAGTCGATGTACGCCTCGTTGAGGATCGGGATCGTCCATGCACCCGCGTAGGCGAACGCAAAGTTACCGCCGCGTAGGGCATTGTCGGTATCGTTGTCGAACGTCGATATAAGGCCTTCGCGATAGAGTTCGTCAAGGACGCCGAACGCCGCGGTCGCGCGGCTTCTCACCAAAACCGAGGTGTTCTGATTGACGGTATCGCTGAAGAGCGGGGTCTGGTATGCCTGTAGAAGGCTTTCCATGAGATCTTCTGGTCGCGCTGCCATCGGAATCACGGCGGTATAACGGGAATCGGAGGCGTTTTTTAGGCTCTCGAGAATCGAGATCAGCGCTTCCCATGAAAGCGGCTCGGTCTCCGAGGGATATGGAATGCCATATTGCCTCAGGATGTCTTTGTTATAGAAGAGCATTCGCATGCTCAAGCTGACGGGCATTCCGTACTTGGCGCCGTATTTCGAGATAGGGGTTAAAAGCGCGGTGCGGCAATCCTTGAAGGCTCCGTCGCGGTCAAGGGCGTCGAGCCGGAGAAAGGGCGCCGAGCCGGATATGAATCGCGCGGTCATTCCGCTGGACATCATGAATACATCCGGCGCGTCGCCCGTCTGGAGCGAAAGATCCAGTTTTTCAAGGTATGCTTCCGTGGGAAGGTATTCCGAGCTCACGAGGATATCGGGATTCTCCTGCTGGAATTGGCGCAATAGCGACTCGTACCTTTGGGCATCCTAGACGCGGGCCCATCGGGTAAAGCGTATCGTCGTTTGCGCCTTCGCGTGGCCGTTGCACGAAGAGAGAAACGAGACGCCCGTCAGAAGTGCCAGAAATAGTGTTAGTGTTTTTAGACGAGAGCTCATGGCATTACTATACCATGGAAAAGTTCGCGTCTGTAAGTGAAAAAGCGGGAGATCGTTTTTTTCTGGAC
>DAOPXQ010000423.1:0-1645 GCA_035352395.1 Treponemataceae bacterium
AAGAGGGCTACGTCATCGACAGCCTCGTGGCGCGCGAAGTACGCGGGCTCGTGACGGTAACCGGGGCGATCGCGACCGTGTATAACCAGCCGAACGATCGCGGCATCACGGAAAACATCGCCTCGAGGATGACGGTGCTCGCGTTCGCGAACGTCCCCGGTAAAAACGAGTACTTCAAGGTAACGGGATACGACGGGCTTACCGGCGCCCGAATCGCCGACAAGTATCTCCTTATTTCCGACGTGTCGGTCCTCGATCGCGACCTTCAAACCGCGATGCTCCTTACCGCGCTGAAGGACTACAAAAAAACGGCGCTTAAGGTCAAGACGATACAGATCATCAACCAGAAGTATCCCGGGTCGGCGTTTGCCCCGATCGTGGGCGAGATAAAGGCCGCGCTCGAGCCGGACTCGATTCCCGTGGAGGATTACGCCGCTTCGCTGACCGCGACCGATACGGTCAATATCCGCGACATTCCCTCGACGTTTGGATCCGTCGTCGTCGCCGTCAAAAAGGGAGAGAAAGTAACCGCGATCAAGCGAACCACCGCGAGCTTCACCGTCGGCGAGGACACCGGACGTTGGACCAAGATCACTGCCCCGAAAGAGGGTTGGATATTCGACGCATGGTTCGAGGCCGACGTGGCAGCGGCCCAGTAAACGGCAAGGTCGCTTAAGTAGCGGTGAGGTGTTGCAATTAATATGCAAACGAGAGTAAAAACAAACCTTTACCCGCGACTCGCCGCGCTTTTCCTATCGCTGGCGCTCGCGTCTTCCTGCGTGACATTCAATCCCGCGGAACGCGCGGTCGCGAACGACGGCTTACGAATGGCCGAATCCCAAAAACCGCGGTATCCTATCTTTCTCGTGCACGGCATCGGCTGGCGATCGGAGACGAAGCTCAACGGCCTCCGCTATTGGGACGGCGTAACGCCGATACTCGACGCGCTCGGCGTGCAGTACTGCGTCAGCTCGCAAGGCGCGTACGGGCTTATCGAGGATAACGCCGCCACGCTTAAGGAAGACCTTGAGCGATGGTTTGCCGCGCATCCGGAAGTCGAAAAGGTAAACATCGTCGCGCACTCGCGCGGCGGGCTCGAGAGCCGCTATCTCGTCTCGTGCATGGGGATGGAAGATCGCGTCGCGAGCCTCACGCTGCTTTCGGTGCCCAATCGCGGCTCGCCGGTCGCGACTCGCCTTTTACGATCGGTTAAATCACAAAACAACGTGGTCGCGATGGGAGTCGACGCGCACGGCCGAATGCAGGGCGATCTTGACCCGCGATCCTATCTCGCCGCGAGGCAACTGACGGAAGAATACCTCGCCGAGTTTAACGAACGAGTCCCGGACTCGCCGCGCGTGTATTATCAAAGCTTCTCCGGGCGTATCTCGCCAAAATACCCGGATATCGTCCTTTCGATGTGCTGCGCGGAGATAGAGAAAACGGAGGGCGAGAACGACGGCTACGTCTCGGCTAAAAGCGCCGCGTGGGGGACGTACCGAGGGCTCCCGCTCGGCGAGACGCGCCCTATCGTGAGCCATCAGCGCCTCGCGGGCCAGTATGGGCTCGACGCGAACGGCACGTACGACGCGAGCCCCTTCATCGTCTGGCTCGTCTCCGACCTCGCGAAAATGGGATTCTAGGA
>DAOPXQ010000424.1:0-1640 GCA_035352395.1 Treponemataceae bacterium
TCGGGCTTCTCAACAAGATCCGGGCCTACGCGCTCCAGGACGGCGGGGCGGACACCGTCGACGCGAACGTCGCGCTCGGGTTCCGCCCAGACGAGCGGGACTACCGCGCCGCGGAGGGAATCCTTTCTGACCTCGGGGTTCGCGCCGTCAGGCTCATGACGAATAACCCCGACAAGATCGAGCGCCTTACCGAGCTCGGCGTCCGGGTCACGGAACGAGTCCCGCTCATCATCCCGCCAAACGGGGAAAACGGCTTTTATCTCAAGACGAAGGAACGCCGCATGCGCCACCGGCTCTCGGTCGGCGCGGCGGTTGAAAAAGGCACAAGGAGTAACCATGAAAACTTTTGAGGGAAACCTAATCGCGGAAGGCATCCGCGTCGGGATCGTCGCGTCTCGTTTCAACGAGTTCATCGTCGCAAAGCTCGTCTCAGGAGCGCTGGACGGGCTTAAGCGGCACGGCGTCAAGGACGGCGACATCTCCGTCGCCTGGGTACCCGGGGCGTTCGAGATCCCGCTCGCCGCGAGTAAGCTCGCCGCGCGCGCCGACATCGACGCCGTCGTCTGCGTCGGCGCCGTCATCCGCGGCTCAACCCCGCACTTCGACTACGTGTGCGCGGAGGCCTCGAAGGGCATCGCGCAGGCGTCCCTCACGTCCGGGAAGCCGGTGATCTTCGGGGTCGTGACCACCGACTCGATCGAGCAGGCAGTCGAGCGCGCGGGAACCAAGGCGGGGAACAAGGGCTTTGACGCGGCGGTAAGCGCGATCGAGATGGCGAACTTGCTCCGCGCGATGGCGTAACGCGAGCGAACCCCGAGGTGCGCTCCGGCGCCTTCGGGGAGGCAATCGGGCGGCGACGGCGCTCGCGCGCAGAACCTTTTTTTTTCGTTGCGGATACGAAGAAAGCGGGGGTACACTGTGCCGAGGAGGATCTTATGAAGATCAAGCATTTTTCGCTTATCGCCGCGACCGTCGCCTTCGTCGCCTTTTGCGTCGTCCCCGGGGTTGCCGAGAACAAAGCCCCGAACCAGATACCGGGCGAGGTCGCGTATATCGCCTACCCCGTCACGATTACCCCTGACGGGAACCTTGCGGACTGGGATGGCATCCCCGTTTCAAAGGTAGATACCGCGAACCCAAAGAGCCCCGATCCCGCGCAAAACCAGTACTTCGAGTACGCCTTGGCCGCCGACGACAAAAACATCTACATCTACATGCATTCGGTCGACGCCAAGATCATCGCCGGCAAGCACGATACGAATTACTGGAACGAGGATTCGATGGAGTTTTACTTCAACTTCTCCGGGAATTTCGCCGCAAAGTCATACGGCTCGGGAATGTATCAGATTAACATTACTCCCAGCTCGATCGGCGCGAAGTTCCTCACGATAACGGGAGTAAATTCCACGAGCGTCAAGGTCACCGGCAAGGTGTTCAAGACCGCCGACGGATGGGCCTTCGAGGCCGCGGTTCCCCTCGGGAAGTTCGTTCCCGAGCACGGAAAGACGATCGGCTTCCAGGTTCAGGCCAACGGCGCCACGTCCAAGGACCGAGACTCCCAAATCGTATGGAGCAAGCTCGACACCAAGAACCAGTCCTACGCGAACCCCTCCCTCTTCGGAAAGGCCGTCTTCTTCAAG
>DAOPXQ010000425.1:0-1633 GCA_035352395.1 Treponemataceae bacterium
GGCCGATCGCGGTCATGTCGCCAGAGGCGCACATTATCGCGTCCGGGAGCTTGCCCCGCTTGAGGAAATACTCAAGGCCGTGGATCCCGGAATCGGTATCGTAGTTGGACGTCTCGAACACGAGCGACTCGTCGAACTCGAGCCCCAGCCGGTGGATGGCCATCAGGTAGCCGATCAGGCGCTCGGAGGGTACCGAACCCGGCTCGTTGCCGCCCGTCGGGCCGTTAAGGAGACCTATCGACCGGTAGCCCTTGTTATAGAGGTAGTTTATCCCGATCGCCATACCCTTCTGGTTTTCCAGGATGACGGATTGCCCGCCCTCTACCGTGGTCTGCATCAGGATGAGCGGCTTTCCGACCTTGACGAAGCGCTCGACGGTTTTGGGGTCGGGCTTGATATTGATCGTGATGACGGCGTCCACGAGGTTATAGGTCATCATCGCGGAAAGGAGCTCCTCGCGGAACACCAGCGAGAAGCGCGTGGGAAGCGCGAGCATGGAGGTATTGAGCCCGAGCGCGCTCATCGCGCGGTCGATACCCTTAAAGATCTCCATGCCCGACGGACTGTCGAGCATCGGTATCAGGACAGCGACCGACGGTCCGCGCTTGTCCGTCTTCCACCTGGAGAACGTCTCGAGATACCCGGTTTCACGGATAGTCTTCATCACGAACCTGACGACCTCGGGCTCGAGCGAGGACGGACTCACGAGTACCTCGAGAATCGTCTCGCACGAGAGGGAGGCCTCCCTTGCCACGTCATGGATCGAAACAGCCATTGCTCTCTCCGTTTGCTCCCCGACAGGCGGGTTATAGCTCTAGAAATTCGCCGAGGTACTGAGGCCGTTCGCCTGCACCACCTTCAGCCCCTTCTCGATGTCCTCAACCTTGAAAATGACGACGGCCGTCTCGCCGACCTTGTCGAGCGCCGCGTACAGGTACTCGATGTTGATGCCGTTTTTCTGGAACAGCGCGAGCACGTCCGCGAGGCTTCCGACCTTGTCGGAGATGGTGACGGCGAGCACGTCGGTCGTCTTCGTCGTGAACTGCGCGCCAGAGAGGATCTTGATCGCCTTGGCGGGATCGTCCACGATCACGCGGAGGATGCCGAAGTCGGCGGTGTCCGCGATCATGATCGCGCGGAGGTTAACGCCGCCGTCCCGCAGTACGCGGGTTACCTCGGCGAGCCGGCCGGCCGCGTTCTCAAGAAAAATGGATATCTGCTGAATCTTCATATCGCTCTCCCCCACTCCATTATAGTTGACGTTTGTCGATTACGCGCTTCGCCTTGCCGGTCGAGCGCTCGATGCTCTTCGGTTCCACGAGCTTGACGCGCATGTTGACCCCGAGTTTGCTCTTCATGACGCCCTCGATCTTGTTGCGCAGCGCCTCCATGTCCCTCGTCTCGTCGGAGAACGCGTTCGGGCTTACCTCGACGTGGAGTTCCACGTCGTCAAGGTGCGTCTGCGCGCTGCGGTCCACGATGATGAGGTAATTCGGCTCGACTCCCTGAATCTCGATGAGCGCGTGCTCGATCTGGCTCGGGAAGACGTTGACGCCGCGAATGATCAGGAGGTCGTCGGTGCGGCCGAAGAGCCGGTGGATGCGCCGCGTCGTGCGGCCGCAACCGCATTTTT
>DAOPXQ010000426.1:0-1632 GCA_035352395.1 Treponemataceae bacterium
AAATCTTTTTATCGAACGAGATCTTGTACAAGGGAGGCATCGCGAGATACACGTATCCTTCCTTGATCATGTCGGTCATATACCGGTAAAAGAAGGTCAAAAGAAGGGTGCGGATATGCGAACCGTCGACATCGGCATCCGCCATGATGATTACCTTGTGATAGCGGAGTTTCGCGCAATCGAAGGTTTCCCCGATTCCGGCGCCAAGACTCGCAATGATCGGTTGGAGCTTTTCGTTCCCGATTACCTTATCAAGGCGGGTTTTTTCGACGTTAAGCATCTTGCCCCACATCGAGAGAATCGCCTGATAGCGCCTGTTGCGACCCATCTTCGCCGAGCCGCCTGCGGAGTCTCCCTCGACGATGTAGATCTCGCACTTGCTTGCGTCCTTTTCGGAACAATCGGCGAGCTTGCCAGGAAGCCCGGTGCTGTCCATTGCGTTTTTCCGGCGCGTGGCGTCGCGTGCCTGACGGGCCGCGATTCGGGCCTTGGCCGCAAGCACGCTCTTCTCAAGAATGGAGTTGATAACTTCCGGGTTCTGCTCGAGATACAGAGTCAGCTGATCGTTGACGAAATTCTCGACGATGCCCTTAACCTCGGAGTTTCCGAGCTTTGTCTTGGTTTGCCCCTCAAACTGCGGTTCGGGCACCTTGACCGAAAGGACCGCGGTGAGCCCTTCGCGAACGTCGTCGCCCGAAAGGGTTTCTTCCATCTTCTTGGAAAGCTTCGAGTTCTTGAGGAAATCGTTGAGCACGCGGGTCAGGGCGGTTTTAAACCCGACGAGATGCGTTCCGCCCTCGCGGGTATTGATGTCGTTTACGAAGCTGAACATGATCTCGCTGAAGGTATCGTTATACTGAAGCGCGATCTCGACGGCGACGTCGTCCCGCTCGCCCGAAATATAGACCGGTTCCGGGTGGAGGACGGTCTTGTTCTCGTTGAGATAGGACACAAAGTGGCGAATGCCGCCCTCGAACTTAAACACGAGCTCCTTCGGCGTCGAGAGCCGCTCGTCGCGGAGGATGATCGAAATGCCGGAGTTCAGGAACGCAAGCTCCCTGAGTCGATTGGCCAGGACGTCGAAATTATAGGTCGTGGTCTCCGTGAAGATCGTATTGTCCGCTAACCACCGGATCGTCGTTCCCCGCTTATCGGATTCGCCAAGCCGCTTGACCGGCTCAACGGGATTGCCCGTTTCGTATTTCTGGTAATGCTCATACCCTTCCAGACATACATACGCCTCCATCCAGACGGAAAGCGCGTTGACGACGGAGACGCCGACGCCGTGGAGACCTCCCGAGACTTTATACGAACCCTTATCGAATTTACCGCCCGCGTGAAGCCGCGTGAGCACGAGCTCGAGCGCGCTTATGCCTTCTCCGGGATGAATACCAACGGGGATTCCGCGCCCATTGTCCTCTACGCGGACGATGTCTCCCTTTTCAAGAACGACCAATACGCGGTCGCAAAAGCCGGCCATGGCTTCATCGATGCAGTTATCGACAACTTCATAGACGAGGTGATGGAGTCCATCCGGTCCGGTAGAACCGATATACATACCCGGTCTTTTTCGCACTGCTTCGAGGCCCTTGAGTACGGTTATGCTATTGGCTGAGTAGGAAGGCGAATTCA
>DAOPXQ010000427.1:0-1617 GCA_035352395.1 Treponemataceae bacterium
TGTCCGTGAGCACTACGAGCACGTGCATGCCGCGCTCATAGGCGAGATACTCGGCGGCCGTAAGCGCGCACCTCGGGGTGACGATGCGCTCGATGGAGGGCGCGTCCGCGAGCGAAAGGAACATCGCGACGCGGGAAAGGACGCCCGATCGCTCGAAGCTGTCGATGAAGAAGCGCGCGACGTCGTACTTGATGCCCATACCGGCGAACACCATCACGAAGTCGTCGTCGGCTGAGAGGATCTTCGCCTGCCTGATGATCTGCGCGGTCAGTCTGTTGTGCGGAAGTCCATTCCCCGAGAAGACGGGAAGTTTCTGGCCGCGTATCAGGGTATTCATCCCGTCGATAGCCGATATGCCCGTCTGGATAAAATCCTTGGGGTACACGCGCGCGTAGGGATTGATCGGATAACCGTTCACGCTCAGGCGCTTCGATGAATAGAGTTCGGGGTAACCGTCTATCGGCTTGCCGAGACCGTTGAAGATGCGGCCCATAATACCGTCGGAAACGCGTAGTTCCATCGGGGTCTCGAGAAACTCGACGCTGGTGCCCTCGAGCGAAAGCCCGGAGGTTGTGCCAAACACCTGCACGACGCAGTATTCCGACGAGAGGTCTATGACGCGCCCCGTGCGCACGGAGCCCGCGGCGTCGCGAACGAGCGCAGTCTCCCCGAAGAAGGTATTCTCCCTCCGCCTCACGATGACGATGGGACCGTCTACGGAAGATGCTCCCCTATATTCAACGCCTTTCATAGGGCCTCCGCGTTAACGTACTGGCGCTCCAGTTCCTCGAACTGGGACCGCATTCGGGTTTCCACGGCTTCCATCGCGGGGGTGTCACCGTTCGCGCACGAGGTTTTGACGCGAATGATTTCTTCCCTGCACGGAAGGCCCGAGACCTTGCCGAGAGGCGCGCCGCTCTTTATCACGGCGAGCGCGCGTCGGTAGAATTCCATTATTACGAGAAGGATCATTATCTGCTTCGCGGGAACCGAGAACATGTCGTTCTCGTCGAACGCGCTTTGCTGCAGGAATCCGTTCTTGATCATTTCCGCCGCGACGAGCACGATGCGCTCAGTGTCCGGCAGCGCGTCCGGCCCGATGAGCCGCACGATCTGCTCGAGCCGCTGCTCGCGCTTAAGAAGGTCGAGGGCCTCGAGCCGCACCGAATTCCAGCGGGGATCGACGCGGTCCCACCAGGGGCGGACCTCCTCCGCGTACTCGGAATACGACTCGATCCAGCCTATGGCGGGATAATGGCGCGCGTTCGCGAGGTCGCGGTCGAGCGCCCAGAAGCAGCGGATAAACCGCTTTGTATGCTGAGTGACGGGTTCGGAAAAATCGCCGCCCGGAGGGGACACGGCCCCGATGACGGAGACGGAACCCTCGCCACCCGAAAGGCTCGCGACGCGGCCCGCGCGCTCGTAGAATTCGGCAAGCCGCGTCGGCAGGTACGCCGGGAAACCTTCCTCCGCGGGCATCTCCTCCATGCGCCCCGAAAGCTCGCGAAGGGCCTCGGCCCATCGGCTCGTCGAGTCGGCCATGATGGCGACGGCCATGCCCATGTCGCGGTAGTACTCCGCGAGCGTGATGCCCGAATAGAGCGAGACCTCGCGCGC
>DAOPXQ010000428.1:0-1592 GCA_035352395.1 Treponemataceae bacterium
GTTGACCGTCCTTTCGGCGCTCGCGTTCGGACTTTATACCGTCGTCGGGAAAAGGATTTCCGGCCGGATCGGAAGCCTCCGCATGAACGGATACGCATTTCTGACCGGCAGCTTTATGCTGGTTCCGTTCCTGCTCGCGACCGGGCGCCCCCTGTTCGCGTTCGATTTGTCCGTTGCCCCGCACGTCGCCTATCTCTCGATTTTCATGACGGGGATCGCCTACCTCATATATTTCCGCGGCCTTGGGATACTCGGCGCAGGGAAAGGCTCGCTCGTGTTCTTCCTGAAGCCGGTGCTCGCGACGGCGTTCGCGGTGCTCCTGCTCGGTGAATCCATAGACGCGACGGTCATAGGCGGCATGGCCCTTATCCTCGTCGCCGTCGGGCTGTAGGGCTAGAATCCGGACCTTTTCGTGCTATACTGATCCAATGAGCGCAACGATCGACGATCTTATCGAAAACGTCCGTAAAGTCATATATATCGACCGGACAAAACTGGAATACCTTATCGCGGCGATGGTCGCCGGAGGCCACGTCATGCTGGCCGACAGTCACGGAGTCGGCAAAACCTCGCTGGCGCGCGCGCTGGCGCTTTCCGTGCGCTGGGCCCCTAAGGACGGAAAATCCCGGCGCTCGGGGACGATCGAGCCCGAGCCCTTTAATCGCGTGCAATGCACGGTCGACCTCCTTCCGCAGGACATCCTCGGCTTTACCCGCGTGTCGGGCGAGAACTTCGAGATGAGCTTTAACCCCGGCCCGATTTTCTCGCGTTTCCTCCTTTGCGACGAGATCAATCTCCTGCAGCCGAAGACTCAGGGAAGTTTCTTTCAGGCGATGGAGGAAAAGACCGTCACCGTCGACGGCGTGACGCACTCGCTGCCCGATGTTTTTTTCCTAATCTCGACGATGAACCTCAAGGGCTCGCATCTCTTTCCTCTTCCGCTTCCCCAGCTCGATCGCTTCATGATACAGCTTTCGCTCGGCTTCCCCGGTTTCGAGGACGAGTGCGCGATCATCCGGCAGCATGGATCGAACGGCAGCTGGAAGAACTTCGGGGCCGTCGCGGACGAGGCCGACCTGCTTGCATGGATGGTCGAGGCCGACGCGATGGAGCTCCATCCCGACGTGCTCGCGTATATCGTCTCGCTCGTGCGCGCCACCCGCGCATGCCCGGATCTCGTGACGGGGGCAAGCCCCCGCAGCGGCATCAAGCTTTCCCGTCTCGTCCGCGCGCTCGCCGTGGTTCGCGGAAAGGAATACGCGACGGTCGACATGGTGAAAGAGGTCGCGGTCCCCGCGCTCGCCCACCGCGTAGAGGCGCGCGACCCGTCTAAGCCCGTGCCGGCGATAATCGAGTCCATCGTGTCGGGTGTCGACGCCGACCCATCGGTCAAGAGCATCCTTAGGCGCGCATGAAACCCCTTCGCGCCATCGGGCGGGTCTATCCCCTGACGTTCTTCGGTACCCTTACCTTTCTCGGATCGGTCGCGCTTTTATCCTCGTCGCTGTCGGACTCGAGCCGAGTCGGCATCGCGCTGTCCTCGCTCGGGCTCGTCGTCGTCCTTCTTTCGGTCGCGATCTCGTGGGCCCAAG
>DAOPXQ010000429.1:0-1582 GCA_035352395.1 Treponemataceae bacterium
CACGGAGTGCATCGATATTAAAATCGCGAAAGAAGGACAGGATATTTCCGTATGATTCACTCCGGGAAACCCGAATACTCGTTCAGCGACTCGGAAATCAGGACGCTCGCGAGGCTGATGCGTAAGGTCGACCCAAAGTCGTCCCTGGGCCTTGATGCCTTCCGTTGCTTTCTCGAGAGCTACGTTTACCAGATTATGACCATAGAAGAGGCTGAAGTATTTTTCGATGAAAAATAAAACGATACGCGTAATTTCCGCCATAGTAATTTCCCTTGCCGTATTGCTCGCGACCGTTACGCTCGTGGGTTTTATCGCCATGGACGCGCCCGTCGGCGGCGAAGGCGCCCCTGCGCTTTTTGCGGTCGAATCAGGCGCCAACGCCCGCGCGATCGTCGCGTCCCTTGCCCGCGCCGGGCTCGTTCGCAGCGAGGCCTTCGCGTATCTCTACGTGCGCGCCTTTGGCCTTAAACTCAAGGCAGGCTCGTTCATGCTGTCCCCGCGCATGTCAACGTCCGTCCTGTTGAGGCGCATCGACGAAGGCAAGCAGGAATCGCGCCGCGTCACCATACCCGAGGGGCTCACGCTCTCCGAGGTCGCCCGGCACCTTTCCTCGGCGGGCGCGTGCGACGCCGCGGAATTCACGACCGCGGCGAAGGACTCAAAACTGCTCGGGGAACTCGGCATCGCGGGTCCGAGCGCCGAGGGCTTCCTTTTTCCCGATACCTATTTCATCCCGTACGGGCTTGCCCCCAAGGACATCGTCTCGATGATGGTTAACACATTCTTCGATAAAACGGCCTCTATCCCGAACCTCCCGACCGACCGCGGCGAACTGGAACAAAAGGTAATCCTCGCGAGCATCATCGAGCGCGAGTACCGCGTCGCGGACGAGGCCCCGAGGATAGCGAGCGTATTCCGTAACCGCCTCAAGATCGGCATGGGACTGCAATCGTGCGCGACGGTGGTATACATCATCACGGAAATTCAGGGTAAGCCCCATCCCGAGCGCCTAACCAATCAGGACCTCGATATCGACAGCGAGTATAATACCTACAAGTGGGCGGGATTGCCCCCGGGACCGATCGCGAGTCCCGGCCTTACGGCGCTCTCCGCGGCGTGCAATCCCGAGGACACCTCGTATCTCTATTTCCGGCTCACTGACCCCGAGGCGGGCACGCATTCGTTTACCCATTCGCTCGACGAGCACGTTCGCGCCGGGCGCACGCTCGACGTCAAGCGACCGGCGGCCAACTGATGGGAAGAATCAGCGGCGAGACGATAGACGCCGTCAACAAGAGATCCGACATCGTTTCCGTCGTCGGGGAATATACCCGGCTCGAGAAACGCGGCTCCGACTGGTGGGGATGCTGTCCCTTCCATAACGAAAAAAGCCCGTCCTTTCACGTGATCCCCGAACGGGGAATGTACCATTGCTTTGGTTGCGGCAAAGGCGGCGGGATTATCAACTTCGTGATGGAGATGGAAAAGCTCTCTTTCGTGGAGGCCGTGGAGTCCCTCGCCAAGAAGGGCGGGATCGAGGTTATTTACGAAGGCGGCGCGCCGCAGGCGGACGTACCCCGGG
>DAOPXQ010000430.1:0-1578 GCA_035352395.1 Treponemataceae bacterium
TTTCCCTGGAATTCCTGCGGTCCCTCGATCGATACCTTCATGATAGGCTCGAGGATCGCGGGCTTCGCCTTGAGATACGCCTCGCGGAAACCGCCGATAGCGGCGATCTGGAACGCGATATCCGAGGAGTCGACCGGGTGGAACTGACCGTCGTTGATGGTCGCGCGGACGCCGACGATCGGGAAGCCGATAAGGGCGCCCTTCTTGAGGGATTCCTTGAAACCCTTATCGCACGAGGGGATGAACTCGTTCGGGATCGATCCGCCCTTGATGGCGTCGACGAACTCGTAATCCTTCTCGGAGATGGGCTCGATGAAACCGGCGACGCGGGCGTACTGTCCGGAACCACCAGTCTGCTTTTTGTGGGTGTAGTTGAAATCGGCGCGCTGCGTGAGAGCCTCGCGGTAAGCGACCTGCGGCTTTCCGGTCTCGACTTCGCAGTTGTACTCGCGCTTCATGCGCTCGACGTAAACCTCGAGATGGAGCTCGCCCATTCCCTGGATGATGGTCTGGTTCGACTCGGGATCGACGTAGCAATGGAAGGTCGGGTCTTCTTTGGTAAAGCGGTTGAGCGCCTTGGCCATCTGGTCGGAGGACTTCTTGTCCTTCGGGGTGATCGAAAGGTCGATAACCGGGTTCGGGACGAACATCGAGCTCATCGCGTAGTTAAGACCGCCGCCGCAGAAGGTATCTCCCGACGCGCATTCGATACCGAAGAGCGCGACGATGTCGCCGGGGACTCCCTCGGTGATGTCCTGCATTTCGGAAGAGTGCATGCGGACGAGGCGTCCAACCTTGAATCTCTTGCGGGCGCGGGTGTTATAGAGCTCGTCGCCCTTCTTGATCATGCCCTGATAGATGCGGACATAGGTGAGCTGGCCGTACTTGCCGTCCTCGAGCTTGAAACCAAGCGCGACGGTGTTCGACTTTTCGTCGCAGGTAAGCTCAACCTGTTCCTCGTTCTTGTCGAGGTCGAGGGCGATGTTCTTGACTTCGGTCGGGTCCGGAAGGAACTTGGTGACGCCGTCGAGCATGCACTGGATTCCCTTGTTCTTGTAGGCTGAACCGAGGAATACGGGCACGAACTGCTCGGCGAGGGTTCCCTTGCGGATCGCGGCGTTGATCATGTCTTCGGTCTCGGCGCCCTCGAGGTAAGCCTCGGCGAGCTCGTCGGAGAACATGGACGCTGCGTCAAGGAGCTCCTCGCGGTACTTCTTCGCGTCGGCGACGAGGTGCGCGGGAATCTCGGCGATGCGCATCTCTGTGCCGCCTTCGCCCTCGAAATACACCGCTTTCATGGCGATGAGGTCAACGACGCCCTCGATTTTATCTTCGAGGCCGATCGGGAGCTGCATCATGTACGCGTTAAGCCCGAGCTTTTCGCGGAGTTGCATGCGGACCTTGAGGGGGTTGGCGCCGGTGCGGTCGCACTTGTTGATGAACGCGATGCGGGGCACATGATAGCGCTTGAGCTGGCGGTCGACGGTGATCGACTGGGACTGAACGCCGCCAACCGAGCAGAGAACGAGGATCGCGCCGTCGAGAACGCGGAGCGAGCGCTCGACTTCGATGGTGAAG
>DAOPXQ010000431.1:0-1576 GCA_035352395.1 Treponemataceae bacterium
GTACGCGAAGGGAAACTTCTTCCGCATCATCGGCACGAACGCCGTCTATCACGAGGAGCTCCTGTCCAAGGAGTGGTACATCAAGACGAACGTCTCCGGGCTCTTCGCGCAAGTAATCTCCCGCCTCCACCACAATCAGTCGCTGTCCGACCTTTTGGACAACCGCAATATCATCGAGAAGCTCGTCAAGCAAGACAAGACCGACGAGATGGAATAACGTGGAACGCGCGGTTTTCGCCGTCGATATCGGCACGTCTTCGCTTAAGGCCGCGCTCGTCGCCGCCGACGGCCGCGTGCTCGCGTCCGCGCGTTGCCGCTTTCCGCGCTCGCCCCGCGTCGCCGCCGACTGGGTCGCCGCGTTCCGCGAGGCCGTCGCCATCGCGTCGAGGGATGTGTGCGCGGGGAGAGATTCGCGCGATGTGGTTAGTTCTCGCGACGAACTTCATTCCCGCGACATGTTCAGTTCCCGCGCGGTCGAGATCGCGGCGATTTCCATCTCCGGCAACGGGCCGACGCTCGTTTCCGTCGACGACTCCAACACCCCCCACGAGATTCTCTTATGGAACGACCCGATACCAGAGTTTAGTTCAGAGTTTGGTTCCGGGCTTAGTTCCGGGATTGGTTCTGGCGCGACTTCTAGCCCCGCGAAATCAGCCGCCGCGCGATCGTTGTTTATCCCGCGCATAATGGGCTATCGCGATCTTTTTCCCGCGTCGTACGCGCGCGCGCGTTGGCTCTTTTCCGGCCCCGAGTTCCTTATATGGCACTTAACCGGCGAGGCGGTAACGATCCTTCCCGAGACGCGCTTTGAAGACGCGTACTGGACGAAGGACGCGCTCGCCGAGACGGGAATCAATGGCGCGATCCTCCCGCCTTTCACCGATATCGCGAAGGTCGTCGGCAAGACGACCGATACAGGGCTCGTCCCCGCGGGGATTCCCGTTGTCTCGGGCGGTCCGGACTTCGTCGCGGCGCTCGTCGGGACCAACACCCTTTTCCCCGGAGCGGCTTGCGACCGCGCGGGCACGAGCGAGGGGCTTAACGTCTGCACCGAACGGCCGGTTTCCGCCGAGGGCGTGCGGCCGCTTCCCTCGATCATCCCGGGGCTCTGGAACGCCGCGTACCTTCTGCCCACGACGGGCGCCGACTTTAACGCATGGCGGCGAGCGAGCGGCCAGGCGACGCGCGCCTACGCCGACATCATGGCGGAGATTTACGCGTCGCCGATAAATGACGCCGCGCGGGATGTTTCCCGCGTCGGCGACACCCCCGCGCGGACCGGGCGCGAGATCGTCGAGCGGATCGGGTTCTCCGTGCGGCGAGGTATCGAGACGCTCGAGAGGGATACGGGATTCAAGCCCGCGTACGCGCTTTCGGGAGGCCAAGCCCGCAATCCAGTGTGGAACCAGATGAAGGCGGATATCACGGGCGCGGAATATATTCTCACGTCCACGCCCGACGGCGAGCTGATGGGCGACGCCGTCATGGGCTTCGCCGCGACAGGCGACTACTCGTCCGTGCCGGAGGCCGCGAAGGCTATGGTCCGCGAGACGAGGCGCTTTTCGCCTGACCCCGC
>DAOPXQ010000432.1:0-1524 GCA_035352395.1 Treponemataceae bacterium
ATCGGCCGTCCGCGTCGTCTACCTCGCGGATGTCGACGAAGGCTTGCGTTTGAAATCCGTCCAGTGTCGCGAAGAGCCCTCGTTCGGCGATGTCCCGCGTGTTGCGGATAAACCACAGCCCCGAGCGCTGCTCTCGCATAAGGCAGAAACGATCGTCCCTTACCGTGAGAGCGAGCCCTTCCGCGAGCGTCTTCTGGACGAGCTCCTTCGAGCCGTCGGGTTTCTTGTCGAGAGAGGCCGCGGATACCTTGATCCATCCCGATGCGCGCGCGAACTTGTTGTTGTACATGATGAGCGCGCGTTCGGTACCTGCGCGATTGGACCACGCGAAGACGTTCTCGTTCACGACTCCGTTTTCCCAGAAATCGTAGAGCCTGAAATTCTCGACGCCGGCGAAGAGCCATCGCTTTTTCATGAGCGGGAAGATTTCGCGGCGGTGCCGTTCGACGAGTTCTCCGTCCGTTTTTTCGTCGCGGTAGGCGCGGCGGTATTCCATTCCGTACTTTTCCTCGAAGCCCTCGACCTGCCCGTGGCCGAACATGGGAAGTCCTGGCATCGCGACCATCATCGTGCAGACGCCGAAGTATTTGTCCCCGCGACCGAACTGCGCGACGGCGGTTTCCTCGTCGGGGTTGTTCATGAAGTTAACGTAGCGCCTGAGAATCTCCGGGTCGAACTCGATCGTGTTCTTGATCGTCTCGCGGTATTTATCGTTGTCCTCTCGCTTGAGCATGTTCATGAATGCGGAGTTGTAGACGCGGTGCATGCCGAGCGTGCGGACGAAGTATCCTTCCATCATCCAGAAGGCCTCGGCGAGGAGGAGTGTATCCGGAATTTCCTTCGCGCAGCGGTCGACTACCTCGCGCCAAAATTCCTCCGGGATTCTCCGCTCGAATTCCTCGCGCGATACCGCGAAGCGCGATCGGCTCGCGATGTCCCCGCCTTTGCCCGGCTCAGGGTACCACAGCCGCTGTATGTGCTTTTTCGCGAGCACCATCGCGGCGTCGAACCGGATAATCGGAAAGTTCGCCGCGACGTGGAGGATCTTCTGGATGACTTCCTCGCGCGCCTCGGGATTGAGGAAGTCTATCTGCGCGGTGTCGTTCCAGGGCATTCCCGTCCCGTCGTTGCCGTGGTAGATATACCGCGTGTCGCCGGTGGCGTTGTCCACGCGCTTGAAAACTACGGCGCAGTCGGATTTCGCGTAGTAGTGGTTTTCGAGGTATATGCCGACGCGGCCGTCGTGCGAGAGGTTTTCGCCGTTAAAGTCATAGCCCGGGAACGGGCATTCGCGCGTCTGCACGAAGAGGTCCGGTTTCTCGACGACCCACTTCGCGTCCATGCCCGTGTGGTTCGGCACCATGTCGCTCGCCATGCGGACCCCGCGCTTCCACGCGCGCGCGCGGAGGTTTTCGAGCGCGCCCCAGCCGCCGAGCTCTCCCGCGATCTCGTAGTCGTCCAGGCTATACGCGCTCGCCGCGGCCTCAGGGTTGCCGCATATCTGCTTGATGCGCGCGCTCGCCG
>DAOPXQ010000433.1:0-1513 GCA_035352395.1 Treponemataceae bacterium
TATGAGCGGAATCGCGTCTATGGTGGAACCCGTCGCGCTTGGCTTTTCGACGGGTACCTGGTGCGTAATGTATTGCGCGCCGGTTTTACTTCCGTTTCTGTTCGGCCGCGAGGGCCTGACGCATCGAAAGAATGCCTCGCTGGTCGGCCTCTTTCTCGCCGGGCGCCTTGCGTCGTATATCGGCGTGGGGCTCGCGCTTGGCGCCGCGGGGCTTCTCGTTGCCGAGTTTTTCGACCCCGTGCTCGCGCGGCGCCTTTCGGTCATCGCCTACATCTTCTGCGGCGCGATATTGCTCGGGAATGGTCTCCTTCCCGGCTATCTCGCGGCAAAGAAGGGCTGTGGCGGGGGAACGGATGTTTCCGGCGTCGTTGCGCGACCCCGTTGCGCATCGCCGCTTTCCGCGCTTGCGGGCGATCGGATGACGGCGCTTCTTTCCGGTTTGTGCGTCGGGCTCCACATCTGTCCCCCGTTCTGGACCGCCGCGGTTCGCTCGGCCGCTTCCGGGAGTCCCGTCGCGGGCGCTACGTATTTCATTTTGTTCTACGCGGGAACCATTCCCTTTTTCCTGCCGCTACTGGGGATTCCCTTCTTCATTGCCAAGCTTCCGTATTTCCGGAAGATAGCGCGAATTACCCAGCTCCTCGTCGGCGGGTATTTCTTCCTGTTTGCCGGAATCGTTCCGTTCGTGTTCAAGGGGTGAGGCATGGCCACTACGCTTTTTTTCAGCGCGTTTATGTCGGCGATAATATGGTTCTTCGTGCTTGCCGGGAATACCGCCTCCCCGGGCGCGTGGATTTATTCCGCCTTTCTCGCGGTTTTGTTTTTCAGGATGCTTCAAACCGGCGAGATCTCGCGGCACCGGCGTATATTCCTCGTGAACTTCGCCGTGTTCTTCGCCATATCGTTTATCGGGATAATGATCGACGAGCGGGGGTCGATGAGCATCGCCGCCGACACGACGCAGAATACCGCGACCCCGTTTTGCCAGATCGTCATCCCGGTGCTGGCAATCCCGTACGCCCTTACGAAGACGATTATCTTCCCCGCGCGCATGATAGGGCATTTCGCGTCGGTAGTCATGATGCTGCTGTATTGGTTTATCGCGACGATAACGATCGGACGCGGATGGTGCAGTTGGGTGTGCTTCTACGGCGGATGGGAAGAGGGGACCTCGCGCATCGCGAAAAAGCCCCGAATACAGGTTCTGTCGCGGAATCGCGATATTCGCGCGTTTCAGTTCGCGTTCTTCATCTTTATCATCCTGGTTTCAGTCGCGTTTCTTTCGTCGGTATATTGCGAATGGTTCTGTCCCTTCAAGATAGTCACGGAGTTCTCGCCGGTGGTGAGGTTCAGGGACCTGTTCGGCGCGACGATATTCATCGCGGCCTTTCTCGGCCTCGTGATCGTGATGCCCATACTGACGAGGAAGCGGTTTCAATGCAGTTCGTTCTGCCCCTTTGGCGCGTTTCAGTCGTTGGTCGACCGGGTGAGCGGATATAAAATCAAGATCGAT
>DAOPXQ010000434.1:0-1505 GCA_035352395.1 Treponemataceae bacterium
CCTCGTCGGTCTCGGATAGTTTGACGATGCGACTCTCCACGCGCTTCAGGGCGGGAACGAGCCGCTGGTGAACGGACACGCGCAAGCCAAGATAGTCGAAGCGCACGATGTGCGACTCGATGCGACGGCGCGTTCTGCCGTCGTACAGGGCATCGTAGAAGGCGAAGTTATACGAGGGGGAATTACTGCGGTTGTCCGCGAGCGCGTCCGCGTCTAGGGCCCGGATGGTGTCTTCTGTGAAAGTCGCGGGGTTTGGGATTTCCTCGGGATACAGATAGTCTACGTACGGGCGCCATTTGTCGCTCATCGCGATCTCGGCGGCGGGGAGAAGCCTGCCTTCCGCCCAATACAGCCGCTTTTCGCCGACGCTCATGAACCATTCGCGCCTCTGAAAGTCGTAGTCGACCCCTTCGATATCCTCGGGATAGGCGACGAGAAAGGCGCGGAGCACGAGCCAGGGATTGTCGACGTTGATCACGGACGGATCGAGGGCAAAGCTCAACGCGGGAGAAATGAGAGCGATAGAAAGAAGGCAAATATGTTTCAGGCGCATTTCGGATCAGTATATAGTGAAGGACACCATGGCGCAACCGGTCGCGACACGGCGACCTGCGTGGCGACCTGCGTGGCGACCTGCGTGGCGACCTGCGTGGCGATCCGCGCGGCCGCGTTTCACGTCAATGCGTCGCTGCCTGGATCGTCCCTGCACGACTCGAGTGCCTTAAGGCGCGCGTCGTCGAGCTTGACGCTCAGGTTTCGCTCGTTAGACGGCAGGACGGTTCCCTTCGGCGCGCCCTTCGCGCGCCTGAGGTATTTTACCTGCGTATAGTAAAGGTCGGCGGAGCCGGCCTTGCGTCCCTTCGAGTAAAACAGGGCAAGGGTCCCCGCGTCGAGAAGGATCTCCAGAGGGACGGACTTGCCCGAGCGGGCCTTGATAAAGACGTACCCGCCAGGCCAATCGCGCGTATGAAGCCACATGTCCTGGCCGCGCACGTGATGGCGCAGGAGCTCGTCGTTCTCGGCCGCGGTCCTCCCGACGAGCATGATCCACCCTTCCTTGCGAAAGGTAAGCCCCGGATACCGCTTTTCCATCTGCTGTCTCGGCTTATTTTGCCGGCGCATTGTTTTCTGTATGACGAGGGGATTCGGCTCCGCCTCGATCGCGGCGAGTTCCTCGTCGAGGGCCGCGATCACGCGCTTCGTGGACTCAATGTCGTCGGTAAGCTCCTCCAGTCCGGAGACGGCCTTTCGGTATTTAAGATAGAGCGCGGCCGCGTTCTCCTGCGGCTTAAGGCGCGGGTCGAGCGGGATACGCACAATCGCGTCCCCGTTCTCGTAGTCGACGACCTCGACGAAGGAATCCCCGGGGGATATTCGATAGATGTTCGCCGTCAAGAGATCGCCTTGCCTACGCCAGGAATCGGCATGGAGGAATTCGACCCGCTTCTTATCCAGTCGCGAGAGCGCGGTCTCGAGGCGCGAGCGCCTTGCCGCGTGACGCCTTC